>CAZLNX010000080.1:0-18971 GCA_964560795.1 uncultured Anaerolineales bacterium
CAAGTCTACCCGACTATCCGTTTCTCACAAAACCTATTTTTGATCAGTATAGACAGCAGTTTGGTAGTTGAAATCATAGGGAGCATACCAGACATCAGGATCATCTATGGTCACAGAATATAGATCAGCATCGTCGATACCGTGAACCTGAACATCGTGATAGATCAAGCCTATCAACTCGGCATTATTCAAAATGCCATCTTGAGCCATTTGTACCAGAACATCCTCTCGGCTGGTGATGGGTTGGCTGGGTATGTAGGGATCACCAGTGTGTGCCCAACTTAAATCCATCACTCCTTCTGCAGTGGTGAGCCCTTCTAGGCCAATATGTCGCAATCCTTCTTCTGCATACAGACGGTTGAACATAATAGCAATCTCGATCTGATCGAGGATCGAGTTGTGGCGTTCCTCGAATACGTAGATCACTTTTTCAGGGTCGCCCTCGATGATATCGATAACCTCACCGACATCAGCGGCAATCATTTCAGCAGTTTCTTGTAAAGACAAATGGGGTGACTGAACTTCTAAATACGCAGATAGTATTGGACTTATTAGAACCAATAGGATCAGAACTATTTTTTTCATTGTTCACTCCTTTGCCCGAAAAATGCTGCCCACCCCGAAATTAAAAAGATTATTATGTCGAGCATGGGGTTTGAGTAGATGAAAAAATTTTGGATTTGCACAAAGAACCAATTTCAAGTATAAAGAAATCTAAATAAAACACAATACCCCTTGGGAGCTAATTGGAAAATAACCATGAATCAGCATAACTTTCCTCGCATTCGAGTACAAGGTTCACCGATTGAGCGCGGCCGACAGTATGGTGAGGCGGCTGCGTCTCGCATTCAGCGTAATATTGAAATCTATCAAGAAATGTTTGCCCATTATGCTGGATGGGATTGGAATAAGGCTAGAGCCCATGCTAAATTGTTTGAGCCTGCTATTGCAGAATTTCGTCCACGATATCTTGACGAGATGCGCGGAATTGCCGAAGGAGCTAATGTGGATTATGATGATATTTTGGCGCTCAATGTGCGCACTGAGATTCGCAACTTTGCTATTGCCAAGAATGCTCCTGGGGAATGTTCATCTTTTGTGGCATTGCCTCCTGTTACCGAAGATGGCCATACTATCATCGGGCAGAATTGGGATTGGGTGGTTCCTGTATCCGAAACGGTCATTGTCTTGGAAGTGGAAACGAGTGATATGCCCAATTTTATGACCGTGGTCGAAGCAGGATTGTTGGCCAAGACAGGTATGAACGCTGCTGGAATTGGCATGACGACCAATGCGCTGCATTCCGATCTGGAATCAAACGCAGTGGCTGGGATTCCATATCATATGATTTTGCGAGCGCTTTTGGAAAGCGAATCTTTTTCAGATGCCATTGCAGTCATCAACGGTCATAAACGGGCGTCATCGGCAAATTATACAGTTGCTCATCGAGATGGTGAGTTTTTCAATGTTGAAACAGCACCTGGAGATTACACGCGAGCATATATTCATTTCCCGGATGATAATTTTTACGCGCACACCAATCACTATTTGTCTCCCCAAATTGATTTCAATGATGTGGGTGTCTGGCATGGACCAGGAAGCCTCGTTCGCTATCACCGCTTGAACCGTTTTCTTCGGAGTCATGAAGGCAAATTTACGGTAGATGATTTACAGAAAGCCTTGTCGGATCATTTCAATTTCCCTGATGCTGTTTGTAGTCATCCAGATCCCCGTAATCCTGTACAAGAGCACTTCCAAACAATTACTTCGCTCATCATGGATTTGAACTCTGCGACAATTTGGCTAGCTGAAGGCAATCCGTGTACCGAAAAATACATAAAAAGTGAGTACAAAAACCTTTTTAATTCGTAGCAAGTTGTAACAATAAATGTCGGATTTTCTGATAGAATTGGTGTGCATTAGGGTGTTGCCTAATCAAAAATATTCATCTATACTTGAAGCATAAATCTGAAAGGAGAGAAACATGGCTTACAGTCACCAAAACTCAAAAGGCGTTACATATTATCTGCATTCAAGGCTTACCCAACTAAAAGGTGGCCGCGAGCAGACGATTTATTTCTTCGCCAAAACTGTCAAGGATGGCGCCATTGACGCAGTCCCCGATGGTTATATGGTTTCGGAGACAAAGAATGGTCTGCCGGTATTGAAGAAGAAAAAATAGAACTTCAAATCAGATTTAATTAGGGAACAAAAAGCCCTCTTATGAAGAGGGCTTTTTGTATTCAGATAGGGTGGAAAGCGGAATAATGTTTAGGAATTCTTCGCAGCCTCAAGTGCGGCTTTTATTTGAGAGAAGTGGTCACGAGTATGGATTGAGATACCCTGCTCGTCTACGTTAGCCGTTAGAATCATCAAACGTCGTTTATCGGTGACGAATTCTTCCGGCAGTGCTCTTATGGCTGCAACGGTGATCTCTTCACAGCGTTTGAATTCGGCGATCAATTCGTTGAGTGGGTAGGCTTCAGCGATGGCAGCGTGCATTCCGAGATCATTGGAAAATCCACCTGTCCGGAAATTCCCGATATAGCAAGTAATGGCTAGATGGATCCAGCGTTCTGTGTAGATCAGATGGGCTATCACTTCCTTGGGGCTCCATTCATCATCGCCAGGTCGAGTAGATGCCATTTCATCGGTTGCACCCTCGAAGAGTTGATCGAGTTCCTGATTAACTGTTTCGTACACCTTGGCTGTGCGATCGGCCAATTCAGTAGCTGATTTAGGTAATTCAGGCTTAGGGCGCCCTGAGAGTTTCATATCCGTGGTGAATCTTTCGCCATCTCGATAATAAACCACTTCAACGATATCCCCAGCTTTCTTCCCGGACATGGCCAGACCAAAATCTGGGAAAATCTTCAATTTGTGGCCGCCAATACTGTAGATGACATCATTCCCTTGAAGGCCTGCGGCTTCTGCGCCCATTCCAGCAACGACATCGGAAATTCTCGCACCTGTTTCAACGGGCAGACCGAGATCTTCGACCATTGCTTCATCGACCATGCCCGAAGGGAGCACACCCAACATAGGTTGATCATAGACCCTTTTGTCGTAACCTGTCTCAATGACCGATTTTAAGTTGGTAAGTGCAGACTCCCAGCCGTTTGAAATCTGGGCCTTCGTTTTCTTCCAGGTTTTTCCTTTGCCAATACCTTTGTGCGTGACTGTCACCTGAGTGGAACTCTCATTTTCTAGAAAGGTGACATTTACTTTTGTGGGAGCAGGTTCGCCTAACCCAAACCAGGTGAATGCGATACGTTCATTCTCCTTGATTTTTTTGTACATACCACTGGCGTAGTATCCTTCATTCCACCAGGCGTAGAAACGGCCACCTTTGCGGACATCAGCCTCGGCGGAATCTGCGAACCAGCTTTCAAAAGCAACAGATCCTGCGAAGGCCTGGTACACTTGCTTAACAGGGGAATCAATGGTTTTGGTGAACTCCAGGGATTTCTTGTCAGACATCGTTTTTCTCCTTTGAATGATCTACATAGATAACTAACGAAGCCGGGTCTGGGTTCAGTGTTTCTAGTAATTTGTTTCTACGATCGCAGGACGGATTACCCTAGTAGGATTTCAACGAGTTGCCTTGCTTCAGCTATTAAATCTACGTCGATAGGAAGTTTGAACTCTTCATTGACGCGCAGCATTAAGTGCTGGGCAATTTGGCGTGATCGCGGCGTAATATCGGTGATTGATACAAGATATTGCAGGCGGTCATAAGCGCTGGGGCCGGGGGTTGAGAGCCCCTTGCGTTTCAGGTATTCACCAATGGCAATTCCTGCCGCGCGGCGAGCGCAGACTCGAGCTTTACCTTCATTGCCTGCCTCACGAGCTGCTTGCGCTTGCTCTAGTTCATCTTGAATGCGAACTTTCCAATTTTCGTTTTTGTTCATGAAGTAATTGAAACTTTTCAAAGATAGAAAGATCGTGCATCATGGTTGTGCACATAACTCAAAAAAGGAGTTCAACCATGAGCACGATCCCAACAAGTCTAACAGAAAAACAGTTTGATCAGCATATACGGCCATACATTTCGACGGCAAAACGTGGATATGAATGTCAGATTCCATTGTACAAAGTTTTCAACTATATTCTCTATCGATTGCACACAGGATGCCAATGGCATCAACTACCAATTGAGCCAGATGCCAAGGATCCCAGACAAAAAGAAATTAGCCATTATGCGGTTTACTACCATTTTCGCAAGTGGAGTCGAGATGGCAGTCTGGAGAAAGTATGGCAAGGCAGCATAATGATGATTAAAGCCGATTTGAATTTATCTGAACTCAATCTAGACGGCAGTCATGTTATCGCCAAAAAAGGTGGCGAGTCAGTCGCCTATCAAGGTCGCAAGAAAGCCAAAACAACCAATATCTTGCCAATTACCGATGGCCATGGCTTCATCCTTGCTAGCACAAGCCTGATTGCTGGGAACCACAATGATGCTTACAATCTGAAACCACATTTACAAGCCGCATTCAAGTTATTGAAACACCTGGGCCTTGATTTTCAGGGCGCATTCTTCAATGCTGATAAAGCCTTCGATACAAAGGATGCTCGCAAAACTTGCTTCAATCATGGACTTGTCCCCAATATCGATGAAAACAAACGCAATCGCAAGACTGCCAAACGAGGTCGCAAACGTTTCTTCAACCCAGATGTTTACAAACATCGCTTCACCAGCGAACGTTCTTTTGCCTGGATTGATAAATTCAGAGCTCTATTGATAAGGTTCGATCGCAGGGATGCCTATTTCTTAGGTGCTCACTTCATTGCTTTTGCCATGATCAACCTGCGCCATGTCATTCAATCATAAGTTTCAATGAGTTCCATTAGAAAACCATAAATGCTCGGGAACAATATAAAACCCAACGATGTTGTAACCACGCACGAGGGATTCCAGATAAACCCGTCTTAATTAAATAGCGATTCTGAGCTTCTTTAGGATGTGGCCTGGGGCTCTATTTGCGCCAACAAGGCCTCCCGCCACAGGGCGACGAGGCCTCTTGAATCAGAAAATCTGGAATGAAGAATCCACAATCTCAAGTTATTGGTTATTCTCCTCTTCTGGTTTGCTATGCCTGGAATAGAGACGGTTTATATCTGTTAAGCGCGCTTGCAGGCTATCCGTAAGGGAGCGGGGTGACATCCGCCAGATCCAGTTTCCGCCAAGTTTGCTGGGATAATTCATACGCGCTTCGTTGCCCAAGCCCAGCAGATCTTGCAGAGGTGCCAGGGCGAATACCGCCACCGATGACCAGGCCGCGCGGATCAAATCCCAGGCAATATCGTGACCGTCACGGGCCAGATATCTACGGGCGTAATCGCGGATCCTATCATTGGTTCGTTCATACCAGCCATGAGTAGTGTCATTATCATGGGTGCCAGTATAAACAACGCAATTTGGTGTATAGTTATGCGGCAGGAATTCATTTTCTTCGTTACTATCGAAAGCGAAGACCAGGATTTTCATACCTGGCAAACCAAATTGGTCACGCAGTTCGACCACATCGGGCGTGATTTCACCTAAGTCCTCGGCGATGATGGACAAAGAACCCAGCGATTTTTCGACAACTTCGAAGAATTCCGCGCCAGGTCCAGGCACCCATCGACCGTTTTCAGCAGTCTTCTCCTCAGCAGAAATTTCCCAATAGCCTGCAAAACCACGGAAGTGATCCAGGCGGACAATATCAACCAATGAGAATACTGCCCGTAAACGATCTAGCCACCACTGATAATCACTTTTTGCATGGACATCCCAACGATATAATGGATTGCCCCAAAGCTGGCCTGTAGGAGAAAAATAATCGGGAGGAACGCCGGCGACAACAGTGGGTTGGCCCTTGTCATCTAAGAAGAAGAGGTCTGGATTAGCCCATACATCTGCACTGTCATGAGCAACAAAAATGGGGATATCACCGATAATTTTTATACCACGCTCTTTCGTGTACTCCCGTAACACAGACCACTGCTGGAAAAAAAGAAACTGCCAGAAGGCTTGTCTTTCGACATCGTTGGCATATTCAGCCTTGAAAGATTTTAGCGCAGCAGCTTCCCTTTTTCGCAGAGGCGCAGGCCAATCGACCCATGATCCACCGCCATGGGTTTCTTTGATGGTCATGAAAAGCGCATAATCATCCAACCAATGCGATTCGGTTTTCCAAAATGCTTGAAACGCTTTTCTGATTTGTGGATGGGAACTGCTCTTGAAATTATCGAAGGCGCGATTGAGTAGTTTTGTTTTGTATGGAATTACTCTTCCATAATCCACTTGATCAGCCAGGAATGATGGACGGTCGCGAATGTCATCGTATGTGAGCAAGCCATCAGAAAGTAGAGCATCCGGGCTGATGATATATGGATTCCCTGCGAAAGCAGAGAAGCATTGGTACGGCGAATCTCCGTAGCCAGTTGGTCCTAGGGGTAATACTTGCCACAAAGAGCAGCCAGAAGCTGCTATAAAATCGATCCATTCATGAGCTTTTGGCCCAATATCTCCTATCCCATAGGAACCGGGTAGGCTGGTAGGATGAAGCAAAATACCAGATGAACGTTCAAATTTCATAAGGAACTTGTTTACTCCGAATAATTTCTGAATTGGATTTTATGATTTTGGATGGGTAATCTGATTCAGTGATACCGGCTGGAATGATGCCACCTGGCTCGACGATATACTGCTCCGGGACAAGGCTGCTTTTGCCGATCATGACGAGTTGGGGAGGCGTTTTCGAGTCGATCTTGCCAACGATGGCATTCTTGCTTACCTGGACTCGTTTATCGAGGATGGCACGCTCGACCGAAGCCCCGGCGTGGATTTCACAATCGGTGAGAATCACAGATTCGCGTACTACCGCGTCAGCCTCGATCCGCACGCCAGGCCCCAGCACACTCTTCTCGACGACAGCACCTGTGGCAATTACACAACCATCGGTGATCATACTGTCGTGCACTTGCGCGCCGCTGCTTATTCGCACAGGAGGTCTCTCTTCAGTGCGGGTATGGACAACCCAGGAGCGATCGTTCAAATCGAGAGATGGTGGATCTGCCAAAAGATCCATATGGGCACTCCAATACGACGATATAGTTCCCACATCGACCCAATATCCTGAGAATGGGAAAGCAAATACGCGTGCCCCCTCTTTAACCAGGCCGGGGAGAATATTTTTTCCAAAGTCATGAGCAGATTCTTTGCTGGTGTAATCTTGCCAGAGGACGCGATCCAATACATCCATATTGAAAAGGTAGACGCCCATGTTGACTTGGTTTGACTCAGGATTGTCAGGTTTTTCGACGAATGACGTAACCCGATAATTATTGTCCAGGCCCACAATACCAAAGCGAGAAGCATCTTCAATAGGCACTGTAATAGTTCCCAAGGTCACATCCGCTTGGTGATCGATATGAAAGGCGATCATGGCATCATAATTCATTTCATAAATGTGATCGCCAGAGAGAATCAAAACGAAGTCGGGATTTGTGCTTTTTATGAAGCTAAAGTTTTGTTGCACGGCATCGGCAGTGCCCAAATACCAGTTCGTTGGTCGGCGGGCTTTATAGGGCGAGTAAATGCGTACGCCCCCAGTGAAATCTCGGTTGAGGTCCCAGGGGGCACCTGATCCGATATGTTCGATCAATGAGTGCGGGCGGTATTGCGCCAGAATCATTACATCAAAAAGATTCGAATTGACACAATTCGAGAGCGTAAAATCAATGATGCGATATTTCCCTGCAAAGGGCACTGCGGGTTTTGTTCTTTTGGCAGTTAAAACGCCAAGCCGGGAACCTTCGCCACCGGCTAGGATGATTGCTCTAGTTTTCATATGGACGCCTTTGGAAATTAATTATTCGCTGTTTCCAGATACGGGACGGAAAACGGGTTGGGGTTTCGCTCTAGTGTCTGTTAGGAAGCCCTCAGGGAGGGAAAGAGGTTGGTAGCTTGCTCCGGTTCCAATTGTGCCGTAAGAGATGATGTAGAGTTGTGTTGTAGCACCAGCTTCGAAGGGTTGATGGGCGAAGATCAAGTAATGCCCATCGGGGCTAAATTGGGGATCGCGGTAGCAGCATTCATCATTGATCGGGTTAACTTTGACTTCCGCTTTATGGAGATCGCCATTGTAAAGATATAAGTGCCCAAAGCCATCGTTGCGGGTGAAACTGGTTATGGCATAAAGGTACCTACCATCATAGCCAAAGTTCTGCAAATAGGGGGATTGGTCATAATCTTCCACACTGAAGCGGGATGCAGGGAACTCATCGCTACGATAGGGTTGAGATTCGCAATCTCCAACAGGGAATATTTGGATGATATCCCCCTGGATACCACTAAGCGCAGCCAAAACCATCAACGACAAAGTTTCTCCATTGTCAGACCAACGTACTTTTTGAACGGAGACGATACTTTCTTTCGTATTTTTTAGGGGAGCGAAAGCTGGGCATTCGCTAATCTCTTCCAGATGTGGACCGTATCTGATTTCTTTCAGGAGATCGATATCAAAGGGAACGATATATAAGGCTCGATTGACAGTAATTGCAGCCTGCGTTCCATCAGGAGAGATAGCAAAAGAATCCAAATATTCGGCTGACTCAAAACACGCGACAAAATCTAATCGGCCTGTAGCAAGTTCAGCAGACCAGACACATTTTCCGGAGATGTATGTCAGGCCCTGGCCATCGGGCATCCAGGCGAGATCTGTTTTTATCGTTCCATCGTTTGTGAGTTGTTGCAGATCACTGCCATCAACATTCATGATCCATATATCGTTATTGTCGATAAATGCAATTTTATCCGCTCCGCCCAGGGTTGGTACTTCCGGTGTGCTAGTGGCGGTTGGTTCCGGTGTATCCGTTGGTGGGGCTTCAGTATTTGTTGGAAGTACCTCAGCCTCTTCGGTATTTGTAGGAGTTGCTTCTACCGCTACTTCAGCACCCGATTCATCAGGTGTCACAGTAAATGCAGCTTCCGGAGTAGAAGATGGTGCTAAAGGTGTTAAAGTCGCTGCAGTTGGGCCCAGCACGGCTGCAAGCGGTCCTTGTCCTTGGTAGCCCATAAAGGCTATTGCCAGAATGACTATGGCGCCAATTCCTAAAAGAACAAACCCTCCAATCGCGATGGGGATCCAATTCCTTTTGGGCTTTGCAGGAAGGGGAGTCGGTGTTGGCATGGGGGTGGCAACAGATGGTTGATCAGCATAGCTTGGAGGTGCGACTGGAGTCTGTTGCTGGGCAGTTGGAATGCTAGGTTGCTTTACAGCCGTAATAGGTGCAGTTGCGAGTGTATGATGTGTTCTGCCTTGTGCTGCGTCGTGAAGAGCTTCTTCCATTTCTTTAGCAGTAGCAAAACGATCTTCAGGTTCTTTGGCCAATGATTTCTGCAACCACAAACTTATTTCAACTGGTAAATCTGGTTTTACCAATGCCAGCTCAGGGACCGGATCCAAGATGTGCATCATCATTACTTTAGCTGGCGTTGTCGCCTGATATGGCGTATCCCCAGTGAGCATTTGATAAAAAATGATGCCTAAGGAATAGAGATCACTGCGCCCATCCAGTGCCTTCTCACCCTGTACTTGTTCCGGACTCATGTATGCAGGGGTACCGATGATATTTTCCCCAGTCAAAGTATGACTTCCATGAGTCAAACGTGCGATGCCAAAATCAGATAAGAATGCGTTATCATACTGGTCGAAGAGGATATTCCCAGGTTTCATATCCCGGTGGACGATGCCCTTTATGTGTGCAGCATCCAGCCCAGCTGCTAGACGTTCTGTGATCTTTGCAGCTTCCTGGTAAGTTAGACTTCCACCTTTGAGCTTTTCAGCCAGGTCGCCGCCAGACATCATGCGCATTACGATATATGGCTGGCCATCTTCTTCGCCAAAATCGTACACGGGAACAATAGCAGCATGTTCTAGTGCTGCTACGGTTTTTGCTTCTCGTTCAAAGCGTGTTCGAAATTGAGGATCATGCAAAAAGGCGCGTGGAAGAACCTTGATTGCAACATCTCGCTCGAAGTTGGGGTCGTAGGCACGGTAAACCGTTGCCATTCCGCCACGACCAAGTTCTTTCTTGATTTGATAGCGACCAATTTTTTCTAGGGACATTTCTCTACCATTTTCAATGCAGTTGTCGTTTATTCAGAAAATTATCCTCGGTCATTGCATTATACAACAATTTTTATTTGACTGGGGTTGTGATATCCTTCGTGCCGAGTGTTTGATAATGCCAGAAGCATCAGAGTTTTCTAGGCTCTTGTCGATCTAAAGCTGATTCATTACAATACATGACGGACTTACGAATTCACCCAAGAATAAGGTTACCTTAATGTCTTTAAAGTGGTATGTTTTACGAAGTAAACCCAGGAAAGAAGATGTAGTTTGGCGCCAGTTACAAGCACAAGAGCTTGAGAATTTCTTCCCGCGCATCAGAGTACATCCTGTAAATCCTCGTGCGCGCAAAGTAAAACCCTTCTTCCCAGGCTACATGTTTATTCATGTCGATTTGGAAGATTTAGGTATCTCAACGTTCAAATGGATGCCTCATACTTTGGGTTTTGTCTCATTTGATGGAGAGCCCGCCACAGTACCGGATCATATTGTCAAAGAACTAAGAAAGCGCATTGCAGAGATTAATGAAGCAGGGGGTGAAGTATTTGATGGTTTAGAACTTGGAGATGCTGTACGAATTCAGGAAGGGCCTTTTAAGGGATATGGGGCTATCTTTGACGCGCGTTTGCCAGGAGATGAGCGGGTAAGGGTGCTGTTGCAATTGATAAATGATAAGCGCCAAATCCCGGTCGAATTAAAAACTTCGCAAATCCGCAAGATGGATAATTAATTCTTGATAATGATTCCAAATGCTGGAAACTCACTGCTAGATGGAAAGGCAATTTTAATTACGGGCGGAACTAACCTGCTTGGAGAAAAATTCGTTGAGATCATTCTTGAGAACTATGAACCAAGCGAGTTAGTTATCCTGAGTCCCGATGAGTTGGAATTGCTAAATCTTCAGCTGAAATTTAGTTCAAAGGATTACCCTTGTCTGAATTATCTTCTTGGAAGTGTCAGAGATCGAGATATTCTTTATCGAGCTTTCAAAGGGATTGATATCGTAATTCATACCGAATTTTTACATTTGGCTTATGTTGTAGAATACAATCCATTTGAAGCGGTGAAAACAAATATCCAGGGGGCCGCGAATATCGTTGATGTTGCCATTGATAGAAAAGTGAAGAAAGTAATTTCTATCAGCACAGTCAGTGCAAGCAATCCTAGTATGTTGGCCGGATTAGCTGAACGTACTTCTGAGAAGATGTTTGTTGCTGGAAATAATTACGCGGGTCATGACGGAACCCACTTCAGTGTTGTGAGGATTGGAAGTGTTTTTGGCTCTAAGGAAGACCTCGTTGCGAAATTCATGAATATGTATAAGTCAGGGACATTATCAATTTCCGACGCTCGGAGATCACGTTTTTGGATGACTTATGCTGATGTGATATATTTCGTTATTTTTTGTTTAGAACAGATGACTAAAGGTGAAGTATTCATTCCAAAACTGCCGAGTATCCGCGAGGTTGATTTGGCGAGAGCTATCGCCCCAGATCGTGAAATCAAAGTTTCTGGGTTAAATCCAAGCGAAAACCTTCATGAAATTTTGCTTTCAGAAGACGATTCTCAATTTGCTTTAGAATACGAAACTTATTATTCAATCGTCCCGTTCTTCCTCGATATCGGAACATTAATTTATCTTGGCCCGACTCATGGAGTTCCATGCTATCAAGGGTTCCGCTACAGCAGTGATACAAATAACCAGTGGCTGTCAGTTGAACAGATAAGAGAGGATTTGGGATTGGATGATGTATAAACTTATCGGGGGAATTAAATCAATTATGAATTCGTTGTGCTTATTCCGTTTCTTTATGGAGAACACGCATTATGCCTAGGTTAGCAATAGAAGGTGGCAAGCCAACTAGGGATGGTTTATTGCCCTATGGGCGGCAGTGGGTTGATGATGGGGATATTGATGCAGTAATTAAGGTATTACGTTCTGATTGGCTAACGACAGGGCCTAATGTTGGAGAATTCGAAGATGCTTTTGCGCAAAGAGTTGGCGCGAAATATGCTATCGCAGTTAGCAGCGGAACAGCTGCTTTACATGCGGCAGTTTTCGCTGCCGGAATAGGTCCTGGTGACGAAGTCATCGTCCCGGCGATGACGTTTGCTGCCAGCGCAAACTGTGTGAAATATCAGGGTGGAACGGTTATTTTTGCAGATGTAGATCCTGATACTTTAAATCTTGATCCTTCCAGTGTAGAGGCTGCAATTACATCACGTACCCGAGCGATTATCACAGTAGATTACACGGGTCAGCCATCCGATTTGGATGAGATCAATGCCATTGCTGATCTTAACAATCTGCTGGTTATCGAAGACGGCTGTCACGCGTTAGGTGCTACCTACCGGGATCGGCCTGTGGGTTGTCTGGCCGATCTGACTACTTTCAGCCTCCATCCAGTTAAACATATCACTACCGGTGAGGGGGGTGTGATCACTACAGACGATCCAGATTTAGCAAAATGTATGAGAGTTTTTCGTAATCATGGGATCACATCTGAACATCGGCAGAGGGAGACTAAAGGATCGTGGGTCTATGAAATGGAACATTTGGGTTTTAACTACCGGCTCACAGATTTTCAGTGTGCACTCGGTCATTCACAATTGAAAAAATTAGATGTAAATTTAGCCCGTCGGCGCGATATTGCTGCACATTATCAAAAAACATTCGATGTCTTTCAAGAAGTTACGCCGCTGAGTGTGTTGCCTGATCGAGCGTCGGCATGGCATTTGTATGTAGTTCAACTGAATCTTGAGCTTCTTAAGGTTGACCGCGCACAAGTTTTTCGAGCATTGCGAGCAGAAAATATTGGTGTCAATGTGCATTATATTCCAGTTCCCTGGCATCCGTATTATCAAGAGTTAGGCTATTCAAAAGGGCAATGGCCAAATGTAGAGTCCGCTTATGAAAAGATCATAACTTTGCCTTTATTCCCATCAATGACTGAGGGTGATGTAGAAGATGTGATAAGAGCAGTTGAAAAAGTTATCAGTGCTTATCGAATTTGATTTCTATCGATACTTATTTGAAATGAAGATAATCGATGATTACTTGAAGCATCGCTCTGGTTTGAACATAGAAAAGATCATAGGATAGAAAATTGAAATGAAGCGCGTAATTATCGTTCAAGCGCGGATGACATCCACAAGATTGCCAGGTAAGGTGTTGATGGATGTGGTTGGAACCCCCATGCTGACACACCAATTTAATCGGCTCAAGCGATGCAAATGCGCTGATGAGATTGTAATCGCCACGACTGTAAACTCATCTGATGATCCATTAATTAAGTTGGCAAAACAAAACAAAGTGGGATGGTACCGAGGCGATGAGCAGGATGTGCTTTCTAGATATATTGGTGCAGCGCAACAATTTGGGGCTGATGTGGTGGCGCGCATCACTGCAGATTGCCCATTGATTGACCCTCAAGTAGTTGACCGTGTTTTCAATGAGTTGATTACAAATCCTGCTGAGTGTGATTATGCTAGTAATATCCATCCCAGGACTTATCCGCGCGGACTGGATACAGAAGTATTCTATATGGATACTTTGATGCGAATTAACAGATATGCTCAAACGTCAGCAGCCCGAGAACATGTAACCTTAGTCGCCTACGCGGAACGACCTGATATATTTACTATCCGAAACGTATCGGATAACGAGGATAATTCTGATTTGCGTTGGACTGTAGATACCGAGAAAGATCTGCAATTGATTCGTACACTTTATAGTGCATTAGATTTAGGGGAAAGAATAGCCCCGTATTCAGAAATTCTTGATTATGTCCGCTCTCATACCGAAATCAGTGAATTGAATAAGGATATTGAAACCTGGCAACCAACACAATGAACTCCTTACTCGTCAGGGCGGATGGCAATAATCAAATTGGTATTGGACATGTCATGCGTTGTCTGGCTCTGGCTCAGGCTTGGCAAGAAAATGGGGGGGAGGTCCATTTCGTAATTGATGAGGGATCAATTGCACTCGAGTCCCGCTTACAAGATGAAGGGGTCAACCTGTACACCATTTCTGGTGTATCTGGGAGTGCTTCAGATGCAAATCAGACACTAGCTTTTGCGGATGCAATAAATGCAAGCTGGATCGTAGTGGATGGTTATCAGTTTGACACTGTCTATCAAAAAACTTTGAAACAAGCGGGCAAACAATTACTGTTTGTTGATGATTATGGACATGCTGATGTTTATTACGCTGATCAATTGCTAAACCAAAATGTGTATGCTGCACGGGAACTATATCAGAACCGTGCTGATCTCACGCGGTTGTTGCTTGGTACTCGGTATGCCCTTTTAAGGCGTGAGTTTTGGCACTGGCGAAAATGGCAACGAAATATTACTCATGAAGCGAGGAAAATATTAGTAACATTGGGTGGAAGTGATCCAGATAATGTTGCTCTCGAAGTTATCCAAGCTTTGAGAATGCTCAACATTGCTAACCTAGAAGTGGCAGTAGTGGTAGGAAGCTCCAATCCTCACGGACAAACCCTCCATGAAACGATTGAAGATCGACAAGATAGTTTCCGTCTAGAGCAGAATGTGGCGGATATGCCGGCGTTGATGGCCTGGGCTGATGTTGCAGTATCTGCTGGCGGCAGCACCTGTTGGGAATTGGCCTTCATGGGATTGCCTACAATAATTATTACATTAGCAAAAAACCAAGAAGCTGTTGGACCTGGATTAGAGCGTGTTGGGGCTGCGATCAGCTTGGGATGGCATAATGATCTCACGATTCAAAAAATTGCTGAAACGATCGATAGCTTGCTGCGTGATTTTTCTAAAAGAGTAGAAATATCTCAAAATGGGAAAGCACTTGTGGACGGTTTTGGAGCACCTCGCGTAGTCCAACATATGCAGCTTGGAGGATTGAATTTGAGGGATATTGTTGCAGGTGATGTAAGATTGCTTTGGGAGTGGGCAAACGACCCAATAACTCGTGCGGCTTCTTTTTCATCTACCCCAATACCCTGGGGTAGTCATGCTGATTGGTTCGATCAGAAGTTGAAAGATGAGAAATGTTTGTTTTTTATCGCATCTGAATCCAAGTTTGAGCCGCTTGGCCAGATTCGCTTTCAAGTTGATAACGGTGAGGCAGTTGTATCAGTGACTATAAGCCCGAAGGCGCGTGGACGTGGGTATGGAAGCAAAATTATCTGGCTGGGTTCTCAAAAGGTTTTCGATATCACAACTGTCCACACGATACACGCATTTATCAAAAATGAAAATAAGGCTTCAATTAAGGCTTTTTCTAATGCGGGATTTGTTAATATTGGGTCAAAAGAGATTCAGGGATATCCTTCGAAACATTTGATACTCGAGAGATAGGTAATTTCATGGATACAAAATTCATTATCAATAAACGAAGTATTGGTCCCGAGCATCCGGTTTATATCATCGCGGAGCTCTCCGCAAATCATAACCAAGATTATAAGCAAGCGGTAAAGATGGTCGAAGCTGCCAAAGATGCAGGCGCGGATGCGGTTAAATTGCAAACATATACCGCGGACACATTGACTATCCAGTCTGACCGTGAATACTTCCAGGTGGGAGGAGGCACTCTTTGGGATGGCCGAACACTTTATGATCTTTACCAAGAGGCCTATACTCCCTGGGATTGGCATCCAAAATTAAAAGCGATTGCCAATGATTTAGGCATGGATCTTTTTTCATCACCATTTGATGATACTGCTGTGGATTTCTTAGAAGATATGGATGTGCCTGCTTATAAAGTGGCATCCTTTGAAATTGTTGATATGGGCTTGCTGGAAAAAATCGCCAGAACTGGTAAACCGGTTATTATGTCTACAGGCATGGCGACATTAGCCGAAATTGATGAGGCCGTGTCCATGCTGCGGAAAAATGGAGTAGAGCAGTTAGCACTGCTAAAGTGTACAAGCGGATACCCGGCATTACCTGAAGAAATGAATCTTCGCACTATCCCCCAATTGGAACATGAATTTCAAGTTCCTGTTGGTCTGTCAGATCACACGATGGGGATCGCTGTCCCCACAGCCGCAGTGGCGTTGGGAGCTTGCATCATCGAAAAGCACTTCACATTATCGCGTTCGATACCCGGGCCAGATAGCGCTTTTTCATTGGAACCCGAAGAGTTCGCTCAAATGGTAGCTGCTGTCCGCACAGCAGAAAAAGCGTTGGGAGATGTCAGTTACGGAGTTAGTGAGAAGGAAGCAAAGAGTAGAGTATTTCGACGATCGTTATTTGTGGTAGAAGACGTCAAAGCTGGGGAAGAGTTTACTGCTGAGAATGTAAGATCTATCAGACCTGCCCACGGATTGCATACGCGCTATTTGAACGATATTCTTGGGCGTAAGGCGACGAAAGTTATTCGGCGCGGAACACCACTAGATTGGACTTTAGTAAGCGGATCAGCAAGGAAATGACACACAAACAGCGCGCAGAAAAAACAAAGATTTTGTTCGTGCCTCACATGGACTCATCTTTTTCCGAGATGCTGGATATCGCTATTGCGATTAAAGAGAAGAGAAAATATTCTCCGGTGTTTCTAATTCATTGGGCTGGACACGCGCGCTCAGTGATGGCTTGCAAAAAAAATGGTGTTGAATTTCGCCTTTTTGGCGTTTCTACCCAAAATGGATTGCCTTCCAATGATTCGAAAAACATTGAGGGTGGCTCTGATATCAACGATGTTTCTTCGGACGGATTAGCTGGCAAGAATTCGAAAATGAAATCCTTCTTAGCGCGGATGAAATCAATAATATTTCGGCCGTTTCTTGTTCAATTTGTGACTTATGTTTTGAGATTTTCTCGAATTCGATTGAGCGCGAAAGCCCTTTTGCACGAAATTAAACCGGTTGCCTTAGTGTTGATGGGAGATCGTCATGTAGGGGTAGAAACGGCGCTAGTTAGGGTAGCCAATGAGATGGCTATCCCTTCCCTGATAGTCCCATTTGGTTTATCAGAGACAGGTGGCTTAGTGAAGTATCGAATTTCACAACCAGATTGGAAAAAAAACTATGGTATGAAGAAAAGGGTCAACCAGGTAATCGCCAGAAGAAAACCTTTATGGAGTTTAGATTATTTCGATACTAATTTGTTGTGGAATATTGCCCCATGGATGGTAGCTGCAGAAATTGTGGGGATCATGCCAAGAATTCCTTGGAGTTTAGGGGGTGGGGGTGCTTGGCGCATGGCGGTAGAAAATGAGTATCACAAAAATAACTTTATTGTGCAGAAAGTTCCCCATCAAAAAATGGTTGTAGTTGGGAAACCGCGCTACGACCAGGCTGCACAAATATGGATGAATCAGGCGGAACACAAATCTCATATTTGTTCAGCGCTAAACATTGACGCGAGTAAACCACTGTTGGTCTGTGCAGTTCCACAGATGGCAGAACATGAATTTTTGACCTGGCCTGAACACTGGAAAGAGATGGAATTTCTATTTGAGAGTTTTTCTCAATTGAAACCCGAGGTGAATACTATTCTAAGTTTGCACCCAAAAAGTGATTTTGCAAAGTATTTGCCTCGAGCGCAGAAATTCGGTTTGCCTATTGCGAAAAAATTGCCATATGACCAATTAATCCCAGTTTGTGATGGATTTGTAGCAACGTACTCTTCCACAGTTTCATTGGCAATTGCTGCGCAAAAACCGACCATTGTCATAGATTTCTACGGCTTCAATATTGATCTTTTCAGTGATGTGAAAGGGATTGAAGTTGTGAAACACCATGAACAGTTTGCTCCCACATTGAGGCGGTTATTTTCTGATCACGATTATTACAATCAACTGGTCGAAGGCCAGACCCAAGCCGCCAAAACCTGGGCTCGGTTCGATGGCAAAGCGACAGAACGAATTCTTAACCTAATAGATGATTTAGTCGCACAAGGTAAAGAAATACGAAAATTACAAAAAAGAGAGCAGCGTAAAGCGCTGCCGTCTTGGTCTCAGTAATTGGTAAATCGTGGGTAACTTTTCAAAACGATTCGCCTTCTATTCAATCAAATTTAAGATCGAATATTGTTCTTCACCCGAAAGCTGCGATATACTAAAGTATCGCAGCTTTTTGAATGTAGCACATTGAGAAACAGGAAGATTGATGACAGAAGCAAGTACATCTTTGTTTGAGCAAATTAGGAAGCAGAGGCAGATCAGCGATGGGGTTATCAATGCCGTTAAACCGCTTTTCCAGCGAGAATTCTATCCAGGTTTATCTCTTGATAAGATTCGGTGTGGGGACATGAGTTCCTTCAACAGGGGAACCAACAACGAGCTAGCACCCGATGTGGATATTATTTTCCTCGATATCCCTAACGATGAATCAAAAGGCTTCAAAGATTGGACTCCCATCGGGACCAGGGAATTGACGGGGAAGAAAGAGGGAATAACTTCGATCGAAGAACTAAAAGGTTATGACACGAGATTAGCTTCCTTTATTCCGCATTTATTTGAAGTTGTTAACAAACACTTTCACATGGAATCAGGTAGCGCCCGGTTCGAGTTCCTGCGTACATGGGGTGGCTATCCTGGGTTAGTTTTTAATATCGCCTTGCCGCACCCTGAGTTCGGAGCGATTTCCTTTGATTTCAATCTTGATTACACGTCTGGTCACTACGGGATTGAACATAATCGGCGTTTTCTTGATTACTTTGAACGAGTTGTTCAAGAACTTGGAACCGAAGTTGCAGTCCAGCTCGTTGAAGATATCAGATTAGTCAAGAAGCAAGGTAAAGATAATGCTCGCGACGACCAAGGTTGGATCGACCGGACGAAAAAACTTTTCGGCTTTATTGTTGAGGGGTATTTGATTAGCGATCAAGACGGGACTAACAAAGGTGGCGGAATGCCTTGAG
>CAZLNX010000081.1:0-18931 GCA_964560795.1 uncultured Anaerolineales bacterium
TGGCGAAGCTATTGGTCAACCAGTGTTTAGCTCGAGAGTCAGAATCCAAACACCGCGCTGTTGTCAACTGCCTTTCGCTTTTTAATCGTTTTTCTGAAGAAATCATCGATTCAGAACAAGCCTCTGAGTTATTGAAAAACGATCCGGAAATAAGCGCATATTTTGATGCACAAGGTTTTTCTGAAGATGATCTTGATATGCTTCTCAGCCTCTATCGGGCCTATCAAGCCTCATTG
The DNA here is from genome assembly GCA_964560795.1 of uncultured Anaerolineales bacterium. Lineage (GTDB taxonomy): Bacteria > Chloroflexota > Anaerolineae > Anaerolineales > UBA11858 > NIOZ-UU35. The sequence goes on from CAZLNX010000081.1 coordinate 237, forward strand.
CAAGTGCAGGAAAACGCCCGGCTGACAGATTTTTCATTACTTCAACAAGAAGCCTTCAATTTACTCACGGATTCTAAAACTGCTGGACAAGCCTTTCAGCATGTGATCGTTGACGAATATCAGGATACAAACACAATCCAAGAGCGAATTTTCTTTGAGCTGGCCAATGGAACCGGAAATATCTGTGTCGTTGGCGACGATGATCAGGCGCTTTACCGGTTTCGGGGCGCAACCGTGGAAAACTTCGTCGAATTTCCAAATCGATGTCAACAATACCTGGGGCGACCACCTAACCGAATATCACTAGCCACAAATTATCGTTCTCGACAACACATTGTAGATTTTTATTCATCTTTCATCACCTTCACGGATTGGTCAAAGGGAGACGGACAACCTGGTCACTACCGAGTGATGGATAAAAATATTCGAGCTTTTCGCCAGGATGATCAACCTGCCGTCGTAGCAAACAAAAAAAAGAAAACTGAACAGGTTTACCCTGAAATTGCTCAATTAGTTCGCCAACTGGTTGATTCTGGTAAGGTCGAAAACCCAAACCAGATCGCCTTCTTGTATCCCAGTTTGAAGTCAGTCCATGTTGGCCGGATGATTGTAGCCCTAGCAGATGTCGGCCTCAATGTTTATGCACCTCGTGCAGGGAGTTTTCTAGAGGTAGCCGAAGCCCGGGCAGTGTTCGGCCTTTTCTTGAGAATATTTGGCAGACCCAGTATGCGTGGCATGGGACGCGAACTTGATAGTTTTCGCAATTGGCTTACTGAAGTTGAAGGGATGGCTGAAACCTTAATTCGTAACGATCCTCGGCTGGAACAATTTGTCCAAGATCGACAGGCTGAACTGGCACGCGCTGCTAGAGATTATGAGATCATCCAGAAAACAATCAAACGCAACCATTGGAACCCAAAAGACCCCTATGATTTATCCAGTATGAAACGGCCTCTGGTCAATGCAACCGGATTATCGGATGTGGGAAAACGCCTCATTTCAAGCGCATATCTCGATCGAGTCGTTCAAAAAAGAGTTGAAAGTGGGAATTCCTATTCGCTCGAATACATAGTACGTCGGGTAACATCAATTGATTGGAATGTGCTTGATCTTTTCTATCGGTTATGTGGTTTTGAACATTTCAAGCAAATGTTTGATGCTGCAGAGCAACGAGGCGATGAAGGCCCGGTGGCCAACCTGGGGTTGATCACACAATATCTGCAACGTTTTATCGATGATCGAATCCCACTCATCACTGCCGATTTACTACTCGAAGATCATATCTTTCAAAGGGTGTTCTTTAGCTCATATTTGTTTGCCCTATTCCGATTAGGAGAAACAGAATTCGAGAATACAGAAGATCCATTCCCCAAGGGACGGATTCCTTTTCTGACAATCCACCAGGCCAAAGGGCTTGAGTTCCCTGTCGTTGTTTTGGGCAACCTTTATAAGCAAAATAGGGGCGTTGGTGTGGTTGAAAGAGTTGTGCGACCATTTTTAGATCGTGAACCTGGCGAACCGCTTGAGCGTATGAGTGAATTTGATATCATGCGCATGTTCTACGTGGCGCTTTCAAGAGCAAAAAACTTGTTGGTATTGGCGCGTTATACGACTCTCTCACCAGCTTTTAAAACAATGCTCACAGATGATTTCCCAACCTTGGATACCTTTGACATTAGCGGCGTTCCAAGAGCAGGAATTGTTGATGATGATTTACCACGTACCTATTCTTTCACATCCGATTTTTTGATGTACAAGAAATGCCCTCGCCAGTATATGATCTTCCGAAAATTCGGTTTCGTGCCATCACGAGCGCAGACTATGTTTTTTGGTAGCCTGGTGCACCGCACTTTAGAAGATCTGCACCATGAACTCATTCGTCGCAAGGAACAAGTACAATGAGCGACCAAAACTATGAACAAGAGATGGAAGATTTCATCCGCCAGGTATTTGATGAAAACTTCGAACAACTCCGGTTAGAGAGTGGGCATTCCATTGCCCCACACGTGAAAGAGACTGCGCTGAATCAAGCGCTGCTCTACTGGCGCAAGTTGCGTGATATTGCCGAAAATGTCACCGATACAGAAGTGCGCTTGAGTTTGCCTGGGCAAGAATCACCACGAGGCCGCGAATACTCCATTGAAGGTGTGGTAGATATCGTTCGTGAGCAGGATCGTACCCTGATGTATGATATCAAAACCCACGATGCCGAATATGTGCGTGCCAATATCGAGCTCTATGAGCAGCAGTTGAATGTCTACGCCAAAATCTGGCAAGAATTGCGCCAACAGCCCCTGGACGGTGCTGCTGTCATTGCCACCGATTATCCTGAAGGTGTACAAGAAGCCTTGGCCAGCGGTGATCCAGGCCATATGGTGTATGCGTTGGAAAACTGGGAGCCTGTTGTCCCAATTGACTATGATGCAAGTCGGGTTTTTCGCACGATTGTCGAATTCGGTCAGGTTGTTGATGCCATTGAAGACGGCCGCTTCTCCCCCCCCTCATTGGATGACTTGAACGTGATGATAGAAGGCCCCCGCCGTGAGCGTTTTGCTACTCGTGTATGTCGAAACTGCGATGCCCGTTTCTCTTGTTCTTCCTACCGCCAATACGCTTGGCTTGGTAGGGGAATTGCTGAACGCCGAACGGCTGAATATTTCGCAGACCCTCCCATCGAAATCGAACAAGAAAACTGGCTGACTGCTAGCCTGGATGTTTCTTCCGATGCCGCCAACCTGCAAGCTGATTTGTGAGCCGAAAATATGATAATGCCACCATACAGCAGTAAAAAATGTTGTACAATAAAGGCAACTCGATAGCAGGAGAAAAACAAAATGGGAGAAAAACTAAAAACCCCACCTCTGGTTGAGGCACTCTGCGAATTCCGTTTTGCGGAAGATTCTGCCTGGGATTGGGTATTACCAGGGCAGTTGTACGAGAAAATTCGTGCGGATTTTCCGAAACGCGCCCAAATTCAGGGTTTTGGAGTGCAGGTTCAGGCGCCACCCAAAGCTAAACCAATCGCTTCGGTTCATCCTGCTCCTGAGCGAGTGCAGTTCATTCGCTCAGATGACTCGGCAATGGTGCAGGTGGGGTTCAATCTGCTGGCCATTAACCAGTTGAAACCTTATTCCTCATGGAATGAGTTTTCGGCGCTGATAATGCAGATTTATGAGGACTATTGCCAAATTGCTGGTGAAACCCGTATGGCACGCATCGGCCTGCGCTACATCAACCAACTTCGGACCTCAGAAAGCATTGCGGACACGCTTACAGTAACACCTCCTTTGACCGGGAATCTCACACGTCCTTTGCAATCGTTCTATCAGCGTTACGAACTGCAATTTGATGAGCCTGATGGCATTTTGATCCATCAGACCGGTACGCGTCAAAATGAGGAAGAACAGCCTGTTTTTGTCTTGGATTTGGATTTCGGGTCAACCTCCGTCCAAGATTTATCCAGCCCTCAATTAGTGTCTGTTTGGTTGGATCAGGCACACGCCAGGGTTTATGAAGCGTTTACGGCTTCTTTAAATGAGGCGCTTTATCTTTCTTTGAAAGGTTAATTATGTTCGATACCACGACTGCCACAACTACACCAATGATACCTGAATGGGTGCTTCCACCTGCTAGGCAGCAGATTCCCCCGAGGGAACGGCATTTTCCAGAAACAGCACTATTCGGCCTCTCTCCCGAAGTTGACTGGACCACAGTCACACCGCTTTCTGAACCCGTGATGGCCTTCCGCCCCAAAACCGCGCTGGCCCGCCGTTTGTGGGAAATCCGCCAGCAGATCGTGTCTTCGGGCGCACCCCTGCTCGATTGGGATGGCGTCGAGCGTACCCTGGCTGAACGCCGTGGGGAGTGAGATGTCCCCCAAACACCGGGTTTTTCTCGACACGGGGGTGCTAATCGCCGCGGCAATCGGCAACGATGAAGTCGCGCAACGCGCTTTTGCTATTTTGGATGATCCAGATGCCGAGTTTGCCTCGAGCGTGTATGTAAGACTAGAGACGATTCCAAAAGCAACTTTTAACAAGAGGCAACCAGAAGTCGCTTTTTATAAAACATTTTTCGAGAGTGTGGCTGCCTGGGTGGAGTCAAGCCGTGAGCTGACCCAGGCTGCATTGGAGAAAGGCTCGGAACACGGTCTGGGCGCGATGGATGCATTGCATGTGGCCGCAGCATTGGCTTGCCAGGCCGATGAAATCATCACCACAGAAAAATCTACTAAACCCTTTCACCGTGTGACGGAATTGCCAGTGCGCTCTATTGCGCGCTGATGGCGGCCTGTATCAAACTGTTTAGCCAGCTGGGGGAATTGGTAACTTTGTTACACTCCCATTATCGAACTCGCTTGGTTACCAACTGGATACTTACTCACTAAAAACTGGAAACCACTATGTCAATCGAAAAACTCCACCCCTCCTTTACCTTTACCGAAGATCGTTTGAAAGAACTTGCGGCTATCGTACCCGAAGCCTTTGCGGACGGCAAGATCAACTGGACAACCCTCCAGGAAGCCTTTGGCGAATATCTTGAAGATGAAGATCAAGAACACTTCGGCCTGACCTGGCCAGGAAAACGTGAAGCCCGTCGACTGGCCGCGATGCCCAGTAAGGGAACCCTGATCCCCCAACCTGGCGAAGGCGTCAATGAAGACACCACTCACAACATCTTTATTGAGGGTGACAACCTGGAAGTGCTCAAACTACTGCAAAAGAGTTACGCCGGGCGCGTCAAAATGATTTACATCGATCCACCCTACAACACCGGTAGCGATTTTGTGTACCCTGACGATTATAGTGAACCGCTTGAAGCTTACTTACAGCGAACTGGCCAAGTGGATGATATTGGACAGAAACTGACCACAAATACACGCTCAAGTGGTCGTTTTCACTCTAATTGGTTAAATATGATGTATCCGCGTATACTACTGGGTCGGCAGCTATTGAGGAATGACGGGGTCATTTTTATCAGTATTGATGATAATGAAGTACACAACTTACGCCAAATTATGGGCGAGATATTTGGCGAAGAAAATTTTGTCGCAACCATTAGCTGGGAAAGGGCAGACAGCCCAAAAATGGATTCTGACTACTTCTCTGTAAAGCATGATTATATTATATGCTTTGCGAAAAATTTAGAATCGTTTGAAATTTTTCGATTTAAATACGAAGAAGGCAATATACCAGAACACTATAATAAAATTGACGATGATGGGAGAAGGTACTATCTAAAGCCACTCCGCGCCATGGGAGGGCAAGGTGAAACCAGAGAAGCAAGGCCCAACCTTTACTATCCAATTACTGCACCAGATGGAACGAAAGTTTTACCTAAATTACAAGGGGGAGGTGATGGTGCATGGCGCTGGAGTCGGAAAAAATTAAAAGAGAACCTATCAAGAATTGAGTGGGTTGGTAAAGGCTCTGAATGGACTCCATATTTTCGAATTTACGCAGACACAAGCTCAGGTAAACCGCCCGAAACAATGCTTTTTAGCAAGGATGTAGGTAGTAATCGAAATGCGATGGCAGAACTAAAGGCATTGTTTGGCGGTGAAAAATATTTTGACACACCTAAACCTGTTAGGATGTTGAATTATCTTATTCATATATCAACTAACTCAAATGATTTAGTGATGGATTTTTTCGCTGGTTCCTGTACGACAGCGCAATCTGTAATTGAGTTTAATCAGGAGAAAAACAGCCAACGACGATTTATTATGGTACAGCTTCCTGAACCAACAAGTAATCCTAAATTTGATACCATCGCTGATATTGGACGGGAACGAATACGACGTGTAATTGACAAGTTAAACAGAAATAAGGCTGGTAAACTGGATTTTCAACCCGACTTGGATTTAGGCTTCAGAAGCTTTGCTCTAGATAAATCAAATTACAGAGACTGGCAACCTTATACTGGTCGCGATATGCAACAGTTAGAACCACTCTTTGACCATTTTGAAACTCCTCTGGTGGAGGGTTGGCAACGCCACGACTTGCTTTCTGAGATCTTTCTTTTGCAAGGTTTCCCACTTGATAGCCGAATAGTGCTGCTGGAGGCTATTCAGAGCAATGAAATCCAACGAATTCATGCAGAAGGTGTGTCCCACGAACTCTTCGTTTGCCTGGATGAAAATATCGGCGATGAGACGATCGGGCAATTGAATCTACGCTCAGAAGACATCTTTGTCTGTCTCGATAGCGCCTTGAGTGATGAAGCGAAAATCCGCCTTGCGGATCATTGCAATCTGAAGGTGATTTGAGGTAACAATGTTTATTCCAGATACTCCAATTAATTTAACTGATGATGACTGCTTAAACCGAGTTGATTTTTCCCATAAGTTAGCTGAAACTATACGTGACTGGGAGAGAGATGAAAGCATAGTAATTGCTTTGTATGGTCCTTGGGGGAGTGGAAAAACATCTCTTCTAAATTTAGCAACTGATCATATTCATTCGACTACAAAAGATTTAGAAGATAACCCGATAATTGTTCCCTTCAACCCCTGGAATTTTTCTGAAAAGAATCAATTGTTTTTGGCTTTCTTCCAACAATTGTATGTTGTAATTGGAAATTCTATTCCTGGGAAAAAAGACGAGTTGAAAGATCAGTTTGGAAAACTAGTAAATACTTTGTCAGGAATAGAAGTGTTAGGCGATATTCCGGTTGTAGGAAAATGGCTCAAGGGTGGCATTAAATTAGCGGGGTTGTTTTTCCCCGACCAAAGTCTTGAAGACCAAAGAGCAGAAATTATAAAGTTGTTTAGAGAATTAAATCGAAGAATAATTATTATTATCGACGATATTGATAGGTTGACCGAGAGTGAAATCCGACAGCTATTTCAAATGATAAAAATCAATGCAGATTTTCCAAATTCTATTTATTTAGTTGCTTTTGATCGGATTGTTGTTGAAAAGGCTTTGAACACTGAGCAAGGTATTAAAGGACGTGAATATCTTGAAAAAATTGTACAGGTTGGGTTTGATATTCCGGCAATAGAAACTTCTCTTGTCGAAAAACAGTTGTTTGAGGAAATATTCAAGATTTTAAAGGCAACCAAAATCGATGAGAACATATGGGATAGTGTACGCTGGGGAAATATGTATCATGGAGGAATTCAACCTCTTTTTCAGTCGATGCGAGATGTAAAGCGATTTGTTAATGGTCTATCATTCAATTTACAGATCATCGGTGCGGAGGTCAACCCAGTAGACTTCATTGGATTGGAAGCTTTACGAATTTTCTTGCCTGAAATTTATTCCGGAGTGGCGAATAATAAGATGCTTTTTACACAATCCCAGAGTCTGTTTAGAGGTACAACAGATCAAGATCTCCTGAAAGCGCAATTTGATCGGGTTTTTTCCCCAGTTGATGATGATATCGAGAAAGAAATTGGTAAAAATATCTGTGTGCAACTATTTCCAAGTGTGGCTCGATTTTATCTACCCATGTTTGGAGGTGATTATCGACAAAGAGACTGGCGACAGGCTAGGCGGATTTGTTCAGAAGATGTTTTTGATTTCTACTTCACGCTTGGAACCCCAAAAGATGAAGTATCCCGTGCCGAATTAGACATTATCGCTCAAAAGGCAAATGACCCAGACCAATTGTTAGGAATCTTTCAAAAACTTGTGGACGAAGGAAGATTTGCTCGCATGTTGGATTTGATTTCTGATATTCGCGGGACGCTAGATCATAATCATGCACTGGGTCTATGTCAGGCTTTATTAATAATCGGGGATGAGATTCCAAATGAGAGTCGCAGTCTTCTGAATTTAGATCTAGATTTTCAATTAGCTCTTGAACTTTTCTATACTCTCCATCATGTGGACCAAAATGAGAGATGTAGGTGGTTTGAAGAACAAATACAAACCGGACGTTCACTATTTACGCCAGTTTATGTGGTTTGGCATGATACTCCACAAGAAGGAAAACAGCGCGAGAGTTCTTTGTTTTCCGGAGATTGTTATGAAAGATTGAGAAGAGTTTGTGTAGAACAAATCGAAATTCGCGCTCGTCAAAGGACTCTCAAAGATATTAAACGCTTATCGTTATTAATGTACCGCTGGAGAGAATGGACAGAACACCCTGAACACATCGACGATTTTGTGGTGTTTATGATCTCCACTCCACAGAATTCATTGGATTTACTGGTTGGGTTCTTAGATAAAGCAAATGTACAATCAATGAGTGACTACGTTGGCCAAACAGAATGGTATATCAATGCAGAAAATTTAAGTGGCTTTGTTGATTTGGAGAAATTACATGAAATCACAGATCCAATTACTGAAGAAGCTGCCAAAGAAATATCCGAGCAACATTGGATAGCTTTAAGTGCTTTTCGTCGAGTATTAAACGAAAGTCCTCCACATGGAGTCTGAAGTGGTTCATGACCAAATCATAGCAAAACCATAATCCAGAATATGACTTTAAAACTTCAATTCGATCCCAACCAACAACATCAACTTGATGCTGTCGAGAGTACAGTGCGCATTTTTGAAGGTTTGCGACGAGGAGCCGACGCGCAAATGCTACAGGCTGAAAACGTTCCAAATCTTCCCCCCTACGAGAGTCTGAGCGAATCCTGGCTCTATGACAATATTCGTACCATTCAGCAGGATAATGGTATTCCCACCCCCATGCTTGGTCAACTCGATGTGGATGATGGTATGGTGCTTGAAAATGCCGGTCTCGAATCCTGGCGCTATCCCAACTTCACCATCGAGATGGAAACCGGCACCGGCAAGACCTATGTTTACCTGCGCACGATCTACGAGCTACGCCAGCGATTCGGCTTCAGCAAATTCATTGTGGTGGTCCCTAGTATTGCCATCTACGAGGGTGTGATTAAGAATTTCCAGATCACGCTTGACCATTTTGCAGCCTTGTATGGCAATGAAACCGTCAATCTGATCCGCTATGATAGCAGCCGTCTCAGTCAAATTCGTTCCTTTGCGGCATCTACATTTGTCGAAATCCTGGTAATCACGATCGATTCGTTCAACCGGGCTACCGGTCGCTATCCCAATCGTATCTTTCGTACCTCAGAACAATTACCCGGTGAGCGTCTGCCTTATCAATACATCCAGGAAACGCGCCCCATCCTGATTCTCGATGAACCTCAGAATATGGAAACCGAGAAAGCCAAAGAAGCTTTGCGAACCTTGCATCCGCTATTTGCCCTGCGCTATTCGGCAACCCACCGCACCAGTCCCAATCTGGTTTATCGACTCTCCCCGTTTGACGCCTACCGGCTCAACCTGGTCAAGAAAATTCAGGTCTACGGTGTTACTGAGCGGGAGAATTTCAATCAGCCTTTCTTAGGATTGGTAGCTATTGAATCCCAAGGTGGCTTGAAAGCACGTCTGCAAACCTATGTCATGGATCAGGGACGCTTACGGCAGGCGGAGATCACTCTCAACCACGGGGATGATCTTTTCGAGAAGACCCATCGGGATGAGCATCAGGGTGGATATCGAGTCATTGAGATCAACGCCGCTCAAGGATTTGTTGACTTCGAAAATGGCATTCGTCTGACGGTTAGAGAAACCATCGGTCCATCTCGTCCAGAAATCTTTCGCGTTCAAATCCGTCAAACCATCCAGCAGCATATGGAGATGCAACAGAAGATGTTGCGAAAACAGGTCAAGGTGCTTTCGCTCTTCTTCATCGACCGGGTGGCCAATTACACTGCTGAAGATGGACTCATCCGTTTGATTTTTGATGAAGAGTACCAACGCTTGCAACAGATGTATCCCTTCTATGAGAACATCCCTGTTGAGCAGGCTCGCAGCGCCTATTTTGCCAAATCGAAGCCCAAAAAGGGTGAGACGGAGGGGGAAGCTATCGACACCGAAAGCAGAAATAAGGCACAACGTGAGGCCGAAAAAGCTGCCTTCGAGTTAATTATGAGGGATAAGGAAACTTTGTTGACCTTTTATGACGGTCAGGATGATCGAAAGAAAACCTGCTTCATCTTTGCACACTCGGCCCTCAAAGAAGGCTGGGACAATCCCAACGTTTTCCAGATTTGCACCCTCAACCAGACCGTTAGCGAGATCAAAAAACGCCAGGAGATTGGCCGTGGACTGCGCCTAGCTGTAGATCAGAACGGTGAACGTCTCTTTGATGAAGATGTCAATGTGCTCTCAGTGGTGGCCAACGAAAGCTATGAATCCTACGCCACACGACTACAGGGCGAATATGTGGAAGATGGCCTTTCTGCCCCACCCAAACCATCCAATGCAGGTCGTGTCAGCGCTCGTCGCAACGATACGATCTTCAAGAGCAATCGAGCCTTCCAAGATTTCTGGCGAAAGCTTCAAAAACACACCGCCTACACAATTTCTGTTGATACCAATGAACTCATTGATCGGTGCACAGAACGAATCAATAACCGCACGATGCCCAAAACCACAATTGTGGTGGAGAAGGGCACCTTTGTAGTATCCGATTACAAGATTGAACTTGCTTCCTTGGGAGATGAGAGCTGCAAATTGCGCATTTCTGTTCAAGATACTCTCGGAAATGAGAGTATGTCGGCATTCACTTTCAAGAAGCGTGATGATCTGGCCAGGGAACTCAGCGATGATCGCCTGCGAGGTTATAAGATTGTTGACCTGATTGATGATGGTGATAATTCCCATGTGGTTTTTGGCAATGGCCAGACACTTTTCAAAGATGCTCCCATCCGCTTCCAAAGTGAGCGGGGACAGAAGCCTAGCGAACGTGCCCAGCTTGCCCCCTCTGAGCGGTATCCGGTTTTCAACTTGATCGACCGGGCCGCTAAAGAGACTGGTCTTACTCGTCCAACCATCAACCTGATTTTCAAAGGCCTTAGTGATCGACGTAAAGCTTCCATCTTCCAAAATCCTGAAGGCTTTGCCGGATTGTTCATTACCGAAATCAACAATACGCTGGCCGATCACATTGCCGAACGCATCGAATTTCAAATTACAACTGCTCCCACAGATTGGGGTTACGATCTGGATGATCTCTTCCCTGAAGAAAAAGACTTTCCTCAAAAGGAGCTAGTCCCTGCTTCAGCTGCCAGCTTGTACGATCAGGTACAGATCGATTCAGATGTGGAATCCCGGTTCGTTGAAACATACTTGAACGAAGATGACGAAGTCGTCTTCTATTTCAAATTCCCGCCAGCATTCAAGATCGATTTTCCTCGTATTATCGGTGATTACAACCCAGATTGGGGCATCGCTCGCTACAGCACTCCGGATCACAAAATCACACTCGAACTGGTACGAGAAACAAAGGGAACTCAGGAATTGAAGAATCTGCAATTCCCCCACGAAAAGCGCAAAATCACCTGTGCTGAGAAGTTTTTCCAGGCACTGGATATTGACTATCGTGTAGTGACGGATCAGCCCGATTGGTGGAAGCCGGGGGATACCATTCCTGAGCAGGAAACGTTATTCTAATGATTTTAGCCATCTCAAATTCGAGATGGCTTTTTATCTATTCTTGGGAGAGCAAGTATGAGTGCAATCGAAACTCGTCGTCAAACCGTAAACTTTCTCGGTTTTCTTTCAGGACAGCTAAGTGGCTTGCAGGGTATTCCTACACTCTGTTATGAACTCATCCAAAATGCAGATGATGTCAAAGACGAAAACGACCAGCCCGGAGGAGCATCTCGGATAAGCTTTGATGTTTGCGATGATGCTCTCTGGGTAGAAAATGATGGAGTTTTTCGATCACGCGATTTTGAGCGCATGGAAAAATTGTCTTGGGGTGATAAACGTGACGAAGCAGAAACAACCGGTTCCTTTGGCATCGGCTTTATTTCTGTTTACCAGATCACTGACTCGCCAGAACTCTTTTCAAGTGGACAGCATTGGCAATTTAAACCAGAAAATCAACAAATCTTAATTGACAAAATGGAAACTGAATATACCCGTTTCCGATTACCTTGGGCTTTTGAGATTTCTAGTGTTCGCAAGGGGTTAAACATTGCTCCAGTCAGAAGGGAAGATTTAGATAGCTTTACTGATCAATTTGCATCCTCCGTAGAGAATGCTGCCTTGTTCTTGAAACAAATACAAACCCTTGAAGTAAAGCGTAATGGACAGTTGTATCGACGTATCGAGGTGTCAAAGGAAGGATCCGATTTATTATTAGCCGATCGAAATCAAACAATACAATGGAGAACGCTGACCGGCAATTTTGATTCTTCTGCTCAAAAAATGCGCAAAAGTTTTGGTGGATTGATCGAGAAAAAAAGAAAATCAATAGTTCAACTTGCTATCCCAGAAAACCCGCTGGACAATGGATTACTTTATGCCTTTCTCCCTTCAGAAACAAATACCGGCTTGCCATTCCACGTCAATGCAGATTTCTATCCATCTTCTGATCGAAAGCGAATTTTATTCACCCAAGATTATAAATCTGATTGGAATCGTCTCGCAATCGATTGTGTTGCTGAAATTCTTTCGGACAGTCTTGATGAGCTTTTGGAGTTATTATCCCCCTCTGATTTTTGGGAATTTGTAGAAAAGGTCAAATTAGTATCAACATCTTCACCACACAACGCTCCCTTTGAAAACCTTTGGAAATTATTAAGACCGAAAATCTGTGCATCCAAAACTGTTTTGACGACTGCTGACAACCGAGTGCGGCCACCTGATTCATACTTTTTAGACCGAGACATTGAAGCTACTGCTGCAAATATATTTGAGGATCTTTCTATTCATACAATTCATCCTGATTTGCGCAAATATCGCAACATTTTGATTGATACAGATGTCCAACTTCTAAAAATCAGTACTGTTGGAAAAGCGTTGAGCAAGTGTGGGGTAACAGGCCGAAAGAATTCATCCGAAATGCCACATAGCCTTCAGAATCTGGAAAACTGGCCAATTATTTGGCAAGCTCTAAACAGTCTTTGGGATCGTGCTTCTCACCTGGAACGAGAACAAACCGAAAATGACCTCAAGAATGCATCCATTACCTTCGGTTCAGACGGTGCACTTTGGCCACCGAGTCAGCTTTATAAAGCGGATGATCAATGCCGAAATCTCTTTTCGCAATTTAGTGCTGTCATTTGGTTCGATGATAAGGGAAATGATGCCATAATTCCCTCCAGATTTGTGAACTCATTTGATCTCGAAGCAGGTATCGGTGTTCTCGAGTCGGTACAGGATTTTTTGCCAGAACTATGGGACGAAAGGTTATTTTCACCCAAGGAAATCTATCAGTGGTTGGAACAGCATCCTCAAACAAAATACTTGCATGACAATCACAGAGAACGAATTCGAAGCCTGAGTATCTGGCCAACTGCGGAAGGGAAATTAGGCACATTAGATGCCCTCTTTCTCCCCGGAGGCTTTGAAGATCCATTAAACATGGCTAGGTTCGTTGATGTTGAAATGCTCGGTGGAAGGCGAGAATTTCTTGAAAATCAACTCCATGTCAAAAGCATGGACTTTACCACATACGCCAAGGAATGGATTCCCAAGCTCATCCGTTCCAAGGGCTTCTCCACCGCAAAAAGGATTCGACTATTAGAAATTATGGCTCGCCATATCGGAGAAATTCAGGGGGTACAAGAATTGCATGATGTCTTGCAGCATCAGCAACTTGTCTGGTGTGGCGGAAATAACTTCTGTGCTGGCACTCAAACCTACTTTGATTCCCCAGTCATTCACGAGGTTCTTGGTGATCACTGCAAAATTGCGCAACTTCCTGATCCACATAATCAAGCTTTCCAAACCCTTTACCAGTGGTTAGGTGTTTCCGATGCACCACAACCGAAGGATGTCATTGCTCGAATCCGTAAACTCACTTCTGATGATCCATCCTCGTCGCGTGTTCAATCAATCCAAACCATCTTCGCTTTTCTTGCCACGCATTGGATTCATTGGGAAGAAGATTTCCGTCAACATTATAGCGATCTAAAAAACTTCGCCTGGTTGCCAGGAACCAAGAGTTTGAATCAATGGAATCAGCCGCACAATATCGATGCTGAGTTCCGTAAATACCTGTTTGAATCGCAAGGGAACTTCTTGGTAGTTGATGTAAATATCCAGAGAAAAGCTGGCGATCTTATCAGGTATCTTGGCATAAACCGCGATCCAAAAACAGAACAGGTAGTTCGTCATTTGCAATTTTGTAGTACTGAAAATGAAGCGGTTAATCCTGAAGTTTATACTTTTCTTTCAAGTAATTCCGAGCATCCGTCGATCAAATGGTTGCTTGGAAAACGATGTTTATACTTGGAAACCGATCTGGGTGAGGGAAAATATTACTCGCCCGATCAGGTTTATTGGGAGCAACATCCTTTTGGACGTTTTCGCTTTAGACTCGGTCCCAGTTTTGGTCAATTCAAACCCTTTTTTGATCGTTTGGAAGTCAAAGAATTTCCCACCCATGAGGACGCCATCAAGGTCCTCATCGAAATTTCAGAAACGAAATTTGCCAAATCTTCATTACCAATTTCCAATGATACTGAGATCGAACAAGTCGTCATTGCGTGTTGGAAGGTGCTCAGTGATACTTTAGAAGCAGGTGAAGTCTCAGCTTCTAAACTTAAAAAGGGCCTCGGGAAAAAGAAAACCATCCCAAATTCTGAAAACTATCTCTACCCACCCAGTTGGCTTTTCGTTGAGGATCGCCCTGGATGGGGTGACAACTTCACGCTTCTCAAAGGTAATCTCATCGAAAAGATAGAAGGTGCTTGGCCTGCCATGGAAGCGGCCGGGGTAAAGCGGGTCAGTAGAGCTATCAAAACAGAATTGCTTCAATGTGAAAATACTCGCCAGGATGATGTATTGCATCGACGTATCATTGAGCGAAAGGAATTAATTCATCGGGTGATCGAAAATTACCGCCAAAGAGGGATAAAAGGTTTTTCCCTGGATGAATTGGATGAGATAACATTTACAAAAGTAGAACAATTAGAAATCGTTCGATCATTTCATGGGTTTAGGAAAAGGGAAGACTATCAAGAAAATGTTGATGCCATTTGTGTTGATCAATCACTCTATTTTTGCCCAAATAATGGCCACTATCCCTGGATCAGCATTGCAAGAGAGCTATCTTACATTCTCCACGATTCGGGTGAACTCAGCAGTCTTGGCATGGAATTAAAAGAGATACTCTCTCCAGATACTTCGGATCAAGCTAGCCAAAATCTTGATCAGTTTGGCTACCCGCGCGTCAGGAGCATTTCTGGTGATGCGGTTCTTGGCCAAACAATTGGTGGCTTTGGCGATTCAGAATCGGATGATGACGTTTGGGATGATACAACAGAAGACTTCCCTGATGAGACACCAGAAATATCACCCCCAACAGGTGAACCTCCCCCTATGGGAGATCCTGGAAAAGATGAGACACCGGACGTACCAGCACCACCAAAAATCCCCAAGAAATCGAAAAGGAAATCTACACGGTTAGTTTCTTATGTTAATCCAGAAGAAGCTACCAGCGACAAAGAATCTGATCCTTCAATCGCGCAACGCTACAAAGAACGAGGACAGAAGGGTGTAGATTTTGTCCTTAAATACGAGAAAGAGCAAGGTCGTGATGCAGTTGATATGGAAATAATTAAACCCAACTACCCAGGATTTGATATCAAATCTGTTGACCTAGAAAATCCAAAAAATATCCGATACATCGAAGTCAAAGCGACTGCTAGTTTATGGGATAGCACTAATCCCGCACAGATGCATCAAGCCCAATTTATAGAAGGTCAAGAGCGAGGTGATAGTTATTGGTTATATGTCGTCGAGCAAGTAGAATCCGATGATCCAACATTGTATTGTATCCAAAATCCTGCAAATCGTGTTGATACATTCATGTTTGATCATGGGTGGCAACCTTTAGCTGATAATGTGGCGGATTTGAAAACAGAGTTGGAATAAATTTTATGCGGTACGATCTTCGTTTTACGATCTGAAAACCAGATGTAAAGAGGTTATTCTCAGTATTTCCAAAAGAATTTGCACAGCATTAAATACTATAACCAGGAGCAATTGCTGGGATTTTGATAAGGTAGAAAATATGCCCAAACCGCAAGAAATATTATGGCCTATCGAGCCACATACCCTTGCTAAACATGAAATATTGCAAAGGTACCTGGGGGCATGGTTTGCAATCTTAGGAAGCAAAAATCAACGTATCATGTATTTGGATGGTTTTTGTGGTCCTGGGAGGTATGCTGAGGGCGAGCTAGGTTCTCCCTTGATTGCTCTTCACACAGCTATGAGTCATAAAGATCGATTAAAGCAAAGTAAATTGTTTTTCTTTTTTATTGACGAAAGGGAGGATCGAATTGCTCACCTCGAATATGAGATTAGTCAGTTGGAAATTCCGCCAAATTTCAAGATTATCATTCAAACTGGGGAGTTTCAAACAATATTGGCAAAAGTATTTGATGTAATTGAAGATAAGTCACAGAAACTGATTCCCACGTTTGCTTTTATCGACCCATTTGGTTTTAGCGGAGTACCCTTTGACCTTGTTCAAAGATTACTATCAATGCCAATGGCAGAAGTATTTATCACCATAATGTTGAGAGACGCAAATCGATTTGCCGAACATCCTGATCCTAGTACTCAACAGTATGTTGTTGATTTGTTCGGTACGTCTGAAGTTCTAAAATTAATAAATGCGAGTGGCAATCGTCTCTTAGCGTTGCGGCAGCTATATCAAACACAGTTGCTACAATATGCCCGATTTGTCCGCTTTTTTGAAATGTGTGATCAGCGCGACCAAATGATCTACTATTTATACTTCGCGGGTAATCACCCTCTAGGTCACAAGAAAATGAAAGAGGCTTTTTGGAGAGTAGATACTTCTAGTGGCTTTAAATTTTCTGATGCGACAAATCCAAATCAGTTGATTTTGTTTGATCTAGATCCCACAGACGATCTTGCAAAAATCCTACATAATCAATTTTGTGGTCAGAAGATATTATCCGAAAACGTGATTAATTATGTTGAAGATGAAACACCTTACATATCCAAATACGCGAGAAGTGCATTGAAAAATCTCGAGCAAAATGAGCGAATAACAATTGATGCAAAAAAGAGGGATGGAACTATGCGAAGAAAAGGATATTTTGCGCCAGGAACGATTATCAATTTTTAACCAATAATGCGAACAGATGTGCTAGAATATTGATATTAGAAATCTCAAATCGGTGTCTAAAAACAATTATGGTAACAAAATCAGCTATCGAGTGGACCGAATCTACTTGGAACCCTCTAACGGGCTGCACTAAAATTAGCCCTGGATGTAAGCACTGCTACGCCGAGAGGATGTCTAGGCGGTTGAAAGCGATGGGGCTGAACAAATATAAAAATAGCTTTGATCTTACTTTGCATGACTATGTGCTTGATGACCCCTTGGACTGGAAGAAGCCGCAGATGATTTTTGTCAATTCAATGAGTGACTTGTTTCATGAAGATGTTCCTGTGGATTTCATTATGAGAACTTTCGCGGTGATGAGAGAAGCTTACTGGCACACATTTCAAGTGCTGACCAAACGAGCTGAGCGCCTTCTCAAAATTGATCCGCTCATCGATTGGCCAAAAAATGTTTGGATGGGTGTCAGCGTAGAAAATCAAGATTACACATTTCGTATTGATCACCTATGCGAGATACAAGCCCACACGAAATTTCTGTCACTTGAGCCGCTTTTGGGACCAATTTCCGAATTAATATTAGAAAACATACATTGGGTAATTGTTGGTGGTGAATCCGGTCCTAAAGCCAGGCCCATTGAGAGTCACTGGGTTACTAATATTCGTGATCAATGTCTCGCAGCAAATGTGCCGTTTTTCTTCAAACAGTGGGGAGGTACAAATAAAAAGAAAAATGGTCGTCAATTGGATGGGCGCATATGGGATCAGATGCCTACAAGTGCATTAGCGTAAAGATTCAATAGATAAAATCATATCTAGTCGAATGCCTCTTTGGGAATACAAACCCTCCTTGGTAGTGTTTATCGATCTTTGGATGCCAAATCGCCCACTAATCCTTTTTCAATAACTTCCCTTGCTTGTAAATCTTCAATCTGGTAGCCGTGCATACCGGATACTGATGCAGCCTGGCGCGCTTCATCTACGTTATCAAAATCGGCGTGGAAATGCAGCCGTCCATGGGGGCCCATATCATACGAATCCAGCAAGTAGAGAAGGTATCTTTTCATCGCGTAGATTATACGATAGGACCCCAATCTCGCACTTAGAAATGATAGAATATCACAATGGCACGTAAACCAGCTATCCCCAACGAAGTACGCACCGAGGTCGAAGGCATTATTATCAACTTCAATCGGATAACCTTCAAGGATTCAGGCATTGCCTACTCAGCCCAGTACCGGGGTAAACACCTCTACCTGAAGCGCAACGAATACAGTGACCCAAGCCCAATTTGTCGCTTGACCTACAACGGCGCGATGGATAACTGGGGCTTTGCCATCTACAAATATTCGGATAATGTCTATGACCCCGAAGAGTGGTTCTTTCCCGGAGCTGGTGAAATGGACGGTACCGTCGAGGGGGCGATGCGGGCTGGATTGATGGCTTACCCGGTATAAAACCTGACAAAGCGTGACTGGGAAAGAGATTGTCCAGCTTACTTTTTCTTTCCTCTGCGGCCACGCCTAGCTTTCTTTTTTGGCTTTTCTTCGTTTGGGGGTTGGGTTTGCTCTTTCAGCCAGGCTACAGCACCTG
>CAZLNX010000082.1:0-18930 GCA_964560795.1 uncultured Anaerolineales bacterium
CTCAACTGCCCCTATTCCGGGAATTGCTGACAATTCATCGAAATCAAAAGCCAAAGCTTTCTAAGCAAAGAACTGCTTCACGATCTCACTGAAAATTTACCGATCATTCGTATCTGTCAGATCGCGCCTGTGCTCCCGATACTCTCTAGTAAGAATATCGAAGTGCCTTTTCACACCTATGAGCAGATGCTGATCTACAATCGGGGCAAAAATCTAGATTTATGGGAATTGGCCGTACATTACGAAAGTGCCCGGGGCAATATTTCCCACGAACAGGTTTTCAAGAAAATGGAAGAGATTATCGAGATCATGCAGAATTCCATCGCCGAGGGCATTCAAGGGACAGTTTACGCAGACAGAATTCTAGGCAATCAATCGGGCAAATATCAAACTCAAATGGAAAAGGGCCAGTTGCTCGATGGCGGTCTGTTGAATCAAATCATTTTGTATACCACGGCACTGATGGAAACCAAAAGCGCCCTGGGAGTCATTGTAGCTGCTCCGACAGCGGGCGCATGCGGCGGGCTGCCCGGAGCAGTAATCGGAGCAGCCAACGCTATGGGCCTATCAAAAGAAAAGATCGTCCGTGCCATGTTAGCTGCTGGACTGATCGGTGTCTTCATCGCTGCGCAGGCCACCT
The DNA here is from genome assembly GCA_964560795.1 of uncultured Anaerolineales bacterium. GTDB lineage: Bacteria > Chloroflexota > Anaerolineae > Anaerolineales > UBA11858 > NIOZ-UU35. The sequence continues at coordinate 641 of CAZLNX010000082.1, forward strand.
TTGCCGCGGAGGTAGGCGGCTGCCAGGCTGAGTGTGGTTCCGGGTCAGGGATGGCAGCCGCGGCGCTGGTCACGTTGGCCGAGGGCACGACACAACAGGCTCTCAATGCGGCATCCATTGCGCTGCAAAATATCCTGGGCATGATCTGCGACCCCGTAGCCAATCGAGTTGAAGCACCCTGTTTGGGGAAAAACATACTCGCCGCTAGCAATGCACTCTCTTGCGCCAACATGGCTCTGGCAGATTATGACCCGCTGATCCCATTAGATGAAGTCATCGACACCATGGATGCAGTGGGCAAGAGTTTACCGTCCGAATTGCGCTGCACTGCGTTGGGCGGATTATCGATTACTCCAACCGCTAAGGAAATCGAGAGGAGACTTGTTTACAAATGAAGAAAACTATATTTTCGAATCTGCTCGCTGTCAGCGTATTGCTTCTCCTCAGCGCGTGCAATCTCCCAACCGGAGACTCGAATCTGGAACCTGAGTTGGATGCAGCACCTGATGCCTCGTCAGATGCAGTTTCCCAGCTCCCCAGCGCGCCCCAGCCAACTGAGACTGCCACGCTAACTGAAACACCTGTTCCGCCTACGGCGACAGAAACCGCCACGACGACACCATCACCTACACCCACGGAGACGCCTCTACCAACCGATACCCCCACTCCAACGGAAACCTTTACGCCTACCATAACTCCCACCTATGCCATCCTACGCGGCAAAGTTACCCCAGAGCGTGCCAACTGTCGCTACGGGCCCGGTGCAGCCTATCTCTATAAATATGGCCTGGTCGGAGGTAGCAACTTAGAGATCATCGGACGCAACCAACTGGGCACCTGGGTGCTCATGCAGGCCATCGGCGGTGATAACCCCTGCTGGGTCAAAGCCGAGTTGATGGAGATCAAAGAGGATGTGTTCAGCCTCGAGCCCGTTGATCCACACATCGTTCAGGCCTGGTCACCATACTATCCCCCACTGACCAATGTCTCCGCGAATCGCGATGAGGAGAATCCCAGTAAAGTCACTGTATTCTGGTCGCCGCTGGTGCTGCGCGCTGGTGATGATGCTGAGCAAGTTCCCTATGTGATCGAGGCCTGGGTCTGTCAGGATGGAGAAATCGTCTTCACTCCCATAGGCGCTTATCAAACCGTCGCCGAGGTAATTGACGAACCCGGTTGTGAAGAACCGTCCCACGCACGAATCTTAGCCGCAGAGAAACACGGCTACACCAAGCCAGTCGAAATCCCCTGGCCGTGATAATACAAAACAGGGTTCAAGCATATATCACTGCTTGAACCCTGTTTATTCCCCTTTACTGGGGAAGGAAATTGAAAATAAATTTATTCGTTTTCGATCTCTTGCAGCACTTCTAGATCTGCCTTGAGATTCTTGTAGCGCACGAAATAGCTGACCAGGTAAACCAGCATCACACCAAACAGGACAGCATAACCGGCAATCATGTAACCAGTAGTATCAGGGGGGGCTTGGAATAAAGACATCAACATAATTTTTTTCTCCAATCAATTCAGTTACTCAGCAACAAAATCAGGCCGAAACCTTCAGTCGCAACTCTTCGACTTTAGCAGCCAGTTTGCCCATGCGGACGCGGTGCCAGAACAAATCCACGAAAAGCACAGAGAAGGTGAACAGGCTGAAGAAGAAAGTTGTCTTCATCGGACCCGTCATGCTGAAGCTACCTTCGGCACTGGGGTCACTATTGCCGACCACCACAGGGTGAATGGTGCGCAACAAGCGGATGGAGATGAAGGTCAGAGGGACGCTGAGGAAACCCAAAATGGCGTAAACCGCCCCAAAGCGAGCCCGACGGTCAGGATCTTCGATACCCTGGCGCAGCATCATGTAGGCAGCATAGATTAACTCCACGATGGTCGCCGTTGTCAATCGGGGATCCCAGGTCCACCATGTATTCCACACGGGGCGAGCCCAAATCGAGCCCATGATGATAGCAATGAAGAAGAAGACCAGGCTGATCTCGATGGCCGCAAGCCCAGCGATATCATATTTGCGGTCATTCTTCACCAGGTAAAAGATACCCACAATAGCGGCAACCATGAAGCCCAACATTCCTACCCAGGCAGTAGCTACGTGGAAATAAAATACTTTCTGCACCGCCCCCATAGTACGCTCGAGGGGGGTGTAGAAGAACACCATCACGACTGCAACAACGAACAACACAGCGGTTATGGTATCCAAGATTGAAAGAAAACGGGGTTTTGATTCCATATAATTACTCCTATTATTTTGTCATTCTGAGAGCGCGGAGCGCTCGAAGAATCTACACCATCAGGATAAGAGACTCTTCGCCTGTTAGCAGTCGCTCAGAGTGACACCAATTAAGATTACTCCTCAACAACAAAATCGAAAAACATAAATGCGACAGCCACGAAAATTACATCGTAGACAACCAACAAGTTGATCCAGGTGCTTACTTCGATCCATGGCAAATCCTGCAAGAAGCCACCACTCGCCTTTACCGCTGCAATCATAACTGGCACTACCAAGGGAAATAACAAGATCGGCAGCAGGATATCACGCGTGCGAGCTTGAACAGCCATGGTCGACAACAATGTACCTACAGCAACATACCCTATCGACCCGAGCAAAATCACCAATAATAAACCAGGTATGAACAAGTTGATGTTATACAACACGCTGTAAATCGGCAGAACGATCATTTCAACTACAAACATGAAGATCAGATTGCCGATTGCCTTTCCGAAGTAGATCGCACTGCGGTCAACGGGTGCCAACAGTAAACCATCCAGGCAGCCGCGGTCTTTCTCAGTCGCCATAGAGCGATTGAGACCCAAAGTGCCCGCAAAGGCAAAGGTCACCCACAAGACTCCGGAAGTGACGCTGGCGCGAGCCCGGGCATCCAACTCTAAGGCGAAGTTGAAGATCAGGATCACCAGCAAAGCGAAGACCAACATGGCGGTGAGCAGTTCTCGGCTGCGCCATTCAGCCGACAAATCTTTCCAGACCACGGCCCAGAGAGCTCGCAAGAAATCACGTAGTGGGGAACGTTTCGATGTTAGCGAAGTTGATGTATTCTCAGCCATCATTCCCTCCACTCACAGCTTCGCGATAATATGCCAGTAAATTGTCTGTTGTTTCCATTTCATCCCTACGAACAGAGGCGACGATCTTACCCCGAGAGAGCACATCGAAACGTGATGCCAAATCCGCAGTGCGGGCCAGATCGTGGGAAGTCATCACTACAGTACGACCGCGGGCGGCTACTTCTTGTAGAACAGTGTCCAACATCACACAGGCATCTTGATCCAGGCCTGTATGGGGTTCATCAAAGAGCATCACATCAGGGTCATGCAGTACAGCACGGCCGATGGCCAGTCGCTGCTGCATACCGCGAGAAAATGTACGCACTAAATCGCGACGGCGAGGGGCCAAGCCGATCATTTCCAGCACTTCAGTGATGCGGGCATTTAGATCGGTGACCGCGTACATGCGCCCAAAAAAACGTAAGTTCTCCTCAGCGGTCAAATCGCCATATAGCAACGGTAGATGCGAAACCACTCCAAGTCGACGGCGTACGGCCGATGCCTGTCCTGGTAAGAAAAATCCGGCGATTTGTACTTCACCCATCGCAGGTCGTGAGAGAGAAGCCAGGATGCGCAAGAATGTGGTTTTCCCCGCTCCGTTGGGACCGAGTAACGCCACAAATTCGCCGCTTTCGACTTCGAAATCTAAGCCGCGCAGCACAGTCTTAGGACCGAAGCGTTTGACTAATTTCTTAACTGTGATCACTCGTTGTCCACCAAATCTTGCAGGCGCGCCTTCAATTCCTCTCGCCGTTTGAGATACGCCGCTTCGGGCAAGTCGCCAGCCTTATACAGGTCATCCAGAGCAATGATGGCATCCATCAATTCATCTTGGGTTTCAGCCACTGCGGGAGATTGATCATCAAAATCATCTACGTCAACATCATCCCACTCATCATCCTCGATGCGGTTGCGCTGCCACAGGAAAATACCCGTGCCGATGAGCACTACGCCCAAGGCACCCAGCCCGATCATTAAACTGGTGGTTGTATCTATTCCCGAAGAAGCAGAATGATCGGTTGGCAGTTTAGGCGTGCCCGATAGTGTAAAGGACAAGGCTTCACCAGCTTCGAGGTTGCTGGCGTTGTATGTCTTATAAGGAACACCTTGAAAATCGCGCGAGCCGCCATCTTGGAGTTGATCACTCTTCAGCTTTATCCCATCTTCCGGAGCAATGATAATTGCCGCGGCTGCATCCAAGGGAACGGGCAGGGAAATGTCTGCCTTTTTCTTGTCATACGGCATCTCAAAGGCGAAGGTTATATCATACGGTTCCTCAGATGGACGCACGCTACCTACACCAAATCCGGTTTCAGTTTGCAGCAACCGAATCTGCATGCTTTCCTGAACTTCTAAGTTGGTAGCTCCCTCAGGAAGATCAAACACAATTACAGGATCACCTTCTTCGGGTGCGATGACCGTTTCTCCACTCATATTCGAGAGCAGCACTAACTCAATCACCTGGACAGAGCCAGGATTGATGAAATCAAAGAATACGTGCAGGCGTTCGATGGCTAAATTGCTGGTGTCCGTCGTCGAGTCGAAAACTATCAAGCTCAGGTTTGCTTCAGTAATTTCCGCGGTGATTTGGGCGATATTGGAACCATACGCCACCTGATCGAATTCCGTAGTCGCCAAGAAAACGCGACCTTCAGTCATTGGAATATTTTCGAACAGCACCACACCAGTATCATTCATAGTGGTCGTTTCTGTGAAGGTTTCTTCCATACCGTCATAACCGTGTAGGATAACGTCGGCGCCTACAGGAAGATCACCACCGGAGCCGTTGACCACTTGAACGGAAACAGTACCAACGCTCGCGGTGGGATCGGCGGGTTCAGCAGGCATTTCGGATGAAGCCTCGGCGGGTTGATCCGTACTCTCAGTGGATTCTGCATCCTCAGATGATTCGACTGAAGATTCACCTTCGGGGGTTGTCTCCTCCTCAGAGGTTTCGAGGGCCACAGGAGCAACGAATGTCAATGAGCGCAGAAAATCCGTCAGGGCCCAACGATCAGCCTCCCCCAAATCTGAAAAGGCATGCATCTCACCTATTCCGCCGGAGATCGAGTCGAAAAGATCAGTCGTCGATTTATAGCCCATAAAGGCTTGATCAGTGAAATCGATCGGGGAGGATGCTAGTTCACCAGCCTCCGGCCCATCCCCCTGCCCGCGTTCTCCATGGCAAGCCGTACAGTTCTCTTCGTAGAGCACCTGGCCTTGCGCGAGAACTTCATCCGATGTACTCAACGAGAGAACATAGGCGATCACATCCCAACGCTGCGGAACCGAGAGACTCTTGAAAGGCGGCATATAGCGCTGGATATTGCCATTGGCCACCATCAGGTACCAATCGGTGGAGGTAGCCGTTCGGGAAAGTTCAATACTGCCAATGGCGGGCACTGGATTAGGTAGGCCGGATGCATCGGGGCCATCCCCTAGTCCGGTCGTTCCATGACAAGGGGCACATTTTTCAGCATAAGTTGAAGCGCCCCGCTCCGGATCAGGAGGCAGCACGGGGAAAACCAGTTGCTCACTGGCTGGCTGGGTTGGGGGTGCAGTTGGCATCTCCGAGCCGGGAGGCGGGGTGATATCGTCAGAGAGGGACCCGCAGCCAGCAAGGATGAAAACAATAACGAACAAGACAATGGAAAGTATGTTTTTACGCATAAGAGATAATCGTTGCGTTTTACAGGGTAGGTGTTAGGAGAGCGAATATCCGCACTTAGGGCAGAAACGGTCAGATTGCACGACTGTACCGCCACACTGCGGGCAGAATCCGCCAGATTTTTCCTGGCGTTCTCGTCGGCGCGTAGCAATGAGAGCTTCGAGATCATCGTCCTGGTTTACCGCACCAGATTTCAGAGCAGTCTCCAGGCGAGCGCTGGTGGAATCAACGGCCGAAGCACCCTGGTACTCGTCGAGTTGGCGCAAAACTTCGGCGCCACGTTGAACAAGTTGTTCACGGCGAAGGGGATAATCATCAGCAGGGATCTTTCCCAAGGTGTTGTCGAAATCTAATTCCGAGATGGCATTAAGAATGCGATCGCGTTCAGCCAACAGGGATGACAATTCCATCCCCAAGTGAGCGCTCTTTGTTGAAGTTCGATCGTACAAAGGTCGTCCAACGTAAAGCGCTGTGAGTATCAGTATTGCAAGAATGAGAAAAATAGAGCCAATATCCATAGGTTATACGTATCAAGTTACAAGTGACAAGTTTATTGTTCCAACAGGGGATCTACCAATGCAGCAATTTGTGAGACTGAGGTAAAAGGGCCAATCTGGACATGTGACAGGACACCATCTTTGGCGATGATATAAGTTTCAGGAACGCCGCGGATGCGAAAAGCCTGCGAGATGCGCGTTTCCAAATCGGGGCCGTTAGGGTAGGTGATCCCAAACTCATCCAGGTATTGCTTGGCTTTGATGTCCATATCACTCCAGGCCACACCTAAGAAGATGACATCATCACGATCCTTGTAATACTGCCAGGCAGCTTCAAGTTCATCGGCCTCTTGCTCACAAGGGATGCACCAAGACGCCCAAAAATTCAGTACGACAACTTTGCCTTCCAGCTCAGCCGTTGAGATGATCTCTTCTTGGTATGTGGTCAGTTCGAATGCTGGCGGCACTTTTCCTGCGCTCACTGGACCTTCCTGGGTACGCTTCAGGCCTAAGGCAACGATGGTCAACAATGCCAGCAAGCCACCCCAGACAAGAATACGGCCCCATTTCGGGCCGGTTTTGGTTTCTTCTTCTGTAACGGTCTTTTCTTCAACTTCAGTCATAGTTACTCCAAGCATCAATAAACTGTAAACAGTTTACTGCTCACTGCGACGCAATTCTTCCTCTAAACGAGCGACATAATCATCTGCAGGGGTTTCTTCGGCCTGTTGTATAACCATCGCATCATCATCGTCAATTTCGTCAGGCTCAACTTGACGCCAACTCTGCACGCCGCGAAAGAGAATATAGGCACCTGCAAGGAATGCGATTGGCGGGACAACATATATCAGCCAATTAAGCCCCTGGCGAGGTGGTTCGGCTAGCACGCGGGCGCCGAAACGCTCCATAAAGTACTGCTTAATTTCATCTTCTGACCAACCTTCGGAAAGCCTGACTCGGATTTCCTCACGCCAGTCCGCACAGGCCTGCGTAGGGCAAACGTCCAAGGGTACATTCTCACACACGGGGCAGTACAGTTCTTTAGCGATGGCGTTTACTTCGTCATCTGTAGGCGCGTTGGGGTCGGTATCTTGCGCAAAGACCGTGGCAGGCACGACAAATAATACGACCACTAACAACAGCAAGATGAGTGATGATTGGATATTAGTTATTGGTGATTTACGCATCATTCAAAATCTCTCTGTGGCACATGAAACGTGCAAACATTCAATCCTTCGACAAGCTCAGGACGAGCTGTGATTCGCGTTAAGCCTTTACCGACGCAGCTGCGCGTTTGCGATTACGAGCCGGAACAGGGTCAGATTCTTTTTCCGGCCAGGCAGCTACCAATGTACCAAAAATGAACAGCCAGGAGCCCAGCCACATCCATTTGACCAACGGGTTGTGATAAACCTTGAAGGTGGCGCTGCTGGTGCTGATCTCTTCCCAATCCACAAGCAAGATATAGAAATCATCCTCGATGGTGCTGCGTACGCCGGGGATGGTCATAGGCTGCTGAGCATCGTAGAAGAAATCTCTGCGCGGATACAACTCGCCTACGGGCTTGCCATTCTTGTTAACGCTGACCACGGCACGAGCAACATTGCGACCGTCGGGGGCGTCAAAGACCGCCAAGGAGTCATAGGACATGGTATATGCACCAAGCGTCAAGGTTTCACCCTGACGTAAAGTGCCTTGGGTTTCGCTTTGAAATAGCTCAATACCGATGATGCCTATGGCCAGCATAGCCATACTCAAGTGGATGATGTAGCCACCATAACGACGTCGGTTGCGTTTGACTAAAGCCCACAAGGCTACGAAGAAATTTTCTCCGTGGCGCTTGCCACGGGCCAGAGCTCCGCGCCAGTACTCATACACCGTTACGGTTATTACCAGGGCTGTCAAAAAGATCCCGATCAAAGCGTAAGGGTTGGTGATCCCAGAAACAACAACTGCAATCACAACCAATACAGAGACAATCGCCGGTTTCCAAACCGCGCGGCCCAAAGTTTTGATCGTCGAATGGCCCCAGGCGGAAAGCGGAGCAATCGCCATCAGCAAGAGCAAACCAGCAAACAGGGGTCCGTTGGCACGCTCGTAGAACGGCGGACCGACGGTCACTTTTTGGCCGGTGAAAAGCTCAGAGATCAATGGGAAGATCACGCCCCAGAAACAAACGACTAGAATACCGATAAAGAGCAAATTATTGAGCAGGAATAAAGCCTCGCGGGAGAGCATTGATGTCATCTCCGTTTTGGCTTTGAGATCATTCCAACGGTGGAACAACAAACTCAGCGAAGCAATAAAGGTTATCCCGATGAAAGCAAAGAAGAGGGGTCCAATGGCGCTCTGGGCAAAGGCGTGCACGGAGGAGAGTACACCCGAGCGAGTCAAGAAAGTCCCGAAGATCACTAAGGAATAGGTCAGGATGATCAGCACCATATTCCATTGCTTGAGCATGCCGCGCTTTTCCTGGATCATCACCGAGTGCAGGAATGCCGTCCCAGTCAGCCAGGGCATAAAGGCGGCAATCTCCACGGGGTCCCAACCCCAGTAACCACCCCAACCAAGCACGTCATAAGCCCAACGGCCACCCAGCACCAATCCCAGGGAGAGGAACATCCAGGCCCATAAGGTCCAGCGACGAGTGAGACGAATCCAGCGGTCATCAGTGCGTCCGGTCACCAGAGCAGCGATGGCAAAGGCATAAGGGATCACAAAGGCGACAAATCCCAGGTACAGCATTGGGGGATGAATGATCATGCCCGGGTGCCGCAAGAGAGGATTCAACCCCTGTCCATCACGCGGATAAAACAGGACTGACCCTGCAGGCTGGAACATCTCTTCGACAACCTGTCCAGAGGGCAACTGCCACAAACGGGTGAAAGGATTCTCGATGAAAATATTCAGCGAGATGAAGAATGCCAAGGTAATCAAAGAAACAACGATCACCCAAGGCAGGAATTCGCGGTCGCGGTCCCATTTCCGCAGAGTTACCGCTGATGCGAATGCCGACATCAGCCAAGACCAGAAGACCAATGAGCCAGATTGTCCGCCCCACAGCGCCGTAATCTTGAGGTACATGGGCATCGTGCGACTGGTCACACTGGCGACGTATTCAACTTCGTAATGGTCGGTTACCAATAAAACAATGATACTTAATGCCGAGAGGGTGAGTAAAGGAAAGGTCAACAACATACCGTTGCGGGCACTATCCACCCAGGCAGGTTTATTCTGGCGCATGCCATAGAAAGCAGCGCCAATCCCATACAGCGAAACGATAAACGTGATGACTAAGGCACCATAACCTAGATTTGCAATCATACATTCTCCAAAATAAATGCCAGGAAATGCTTGGAACCTGGCACGTGGATCTTGATACTATTAAAGCCCTTCAGATTGTTCGGGGACTGCTTCTTCGTACTTGGTCGGGCATTTGAGCAATAACTCGTCGGCGTAGAAAACGCCATCGGCGCCCAATCGACCAGTCATAATTGCCTGGGCTTCATTCTGCAAAAGATCGGGCATGGGGCCTTCGTATACGATAGGCAAACGCGAACGGCTGGGATCCGTCACTGCAATGTGCAACACCTCGGCCAGGCCACCTTCAGCATCAATTTCATCGTTATCACCAGGGATATGAGCCACTGTAAAGGATAGCGTCAGGGTGTCGCGGTCATATTCGATCGAATCGCCAATAACTGCGCCTGAAATGCGCAGATCGCGGTCGAAAACTTCATCCCTTTTGGCTGCAACCTCATCAATAGTGAGGAAATACTGTGCACTCGCCTGAGTAGAGGACACAATGAGATAAATGACGGCAGCGACAATCATCGCGCCACCCAAAATGAATTTCATCCGGTTCGAGGAACCAGTTTTCATTGATGTAGATTCTTGCATTTCAAACTCCTGTGTATAAGAAGTAAAGTGTTTACCAATAAAAATCTAAACGACTCTTAAGGATTGGGTAAATTTACCCGTATATTTTGTCACAATGAGATTAATATACGGTGAGTAACCAGAGAAAATCCAATTAATGCGCCGAGAATCAAGCTAAATGTCATCTGATTTAGCGTCAAATTACATGCAAAAAAAGAGCCAGGCATCATTGACGCCTGGCTACAAATTATGAACAAAAGAAAGTTTATTCTTTGCGCAAACGCGTCCCACAAGTGCGGCAGAAACGATCACCCGAAGCTGCGCGCTTTCCGCACTGATGACAATACACCCCATCACCTACACCCTCATCTCTATGATCATGAGTAGCAGATGCAGTTCTTCGTCCACGACTGGTTCGTTTGGTATCTGTCACATCTTGACCTGATCGCCAATACCAAAGAATTCCGCCAACAACCAAAACCACACCGAGGCCGCCTAAGAGCCAGGGAAGCAGTGACAGCAAATCAATATCTGATGTGGGCTGTGTTCCTCCATCAGTGATGGGCGCACTGGGTTGAACTTGAAAACTCTCAATGCTCAAAGAATCGGATGATTTCTGATAATCTACTTTGACCGTAAACTCGTCCCCAGCCGAGGGCGCGCCGATCTCCATAATGTAATACTGCAAACCATCGGTACCCGGTTGGAATTCGCCCAGGTCTGGCTCGATGCTCATCTCACTCGACCCGAGAGGCTGCTGCACCTGCACGAGCATGGAGTCCACATCATAATCTCCTTGCCACACAAATTCGTAATGCCGCGCATCATCACTTTTTTCTAATTGCGGGTCGTAATACTCTACCTGGATATCCGGTGTTGTGGCCTTGAATGTAATATAAGCCCATTGCTCCTCTACCTGGCGTTCATACTTTTCGGTGAACAGCGAGCCATCAGGTTGGCGGACCGCCACCGCGTTTGGTTCACCCGCAGCGGCAGGGATGCGGAAAGTTACATCAACCGGGAGAGATACATCCGCGGCCAAACTTGCTCGCAAGATCACCAGCATTTCTGAACGGTCATATTCCGGCCAGAGATCGATCTGCAAATAGGCTAGCCTGACATCATCCTGGGCGCTCACGCCCATAGGAAAAACAAGTACCAATAAGAATATCAAATATAAGAATCGCTTCAGCATAGTTTCTTCCTCAACCAAAGAATGTGGCGACAAATCTTACCACGAAAAAATATTCGAACGTTTCACTTTTAACGTTACCGTTTCATCCAATCGCGTCTCTCAATCGTTTCGCTAGCTCACCGAATTCCGAAGTATAGCGCATGTTTTCCAAACGCGGGCGTGGTAAATCAATGGGGACATCCATACGAATCGTCCCTGGCCGAGGGCTGAGTACCAGCACTCGATCGGCCAGGAAAATCGCTTCTGAAATGGCATGCGTTACCATGATGATCGTTTTGCGGCGTGCCCCCCCTCCAGATGCGTGCATGGCAACGCGCAGCAACTCATCGCCCATTTGCTCACGGGTCAATGCATCCAACGCGCCGAAGGGCTCATCGAGCAGCAATACATCGGGATCATGGACCAGGGCACGGGCAATCGCCACCCGTTGAGCCATACCCCCAGAAAGATCGCGGGGCAGCCAATTCTCAAAACCGGCCAAACCTACAAGATCGACCAATTCCTGAACTCGGGTGCCAATCTCGCTCTCCGAAGCGTTTTGCATCTCCAGAGGGAGGCCAATATTCTTTGAAACAGACCGCCAGGGCATCAGATTCGAATTTTGAAACACAAATCCCACGCCCCGCCGCGGTCCAGCCAGGGGTTCTCCACGAAAGGTTACGCGTCCCAGTGTGGGTTGCAGCAAGCCTCCCAGAATCCGCAGCAGGGTGCTCTTTCCACAACCCGAAGGGCCTATGATGCAGATAAATTCCTGCTGCTGAACTGAAAATGTCAGGTCTTCCAAAGCCTGCAGGTCGCCGTTTCCATCAGAGAAAACGGCGCTCAAGTTTTGGATGTCCAGAATCGACTCAGTCTTCGATGAACTCATTCGTAAAGGCAGCCTCTAAATCCAAGGGTTTAGACAACATACCCATATCCAACAGCACATCTTGCATATTCTGCCAGGCTTCGATGTCTGAATAGCCTAAATGCTCACGCTGATAAAGCAGGATCGAAGCATCTAAGACTTCCTTTTGAACATGCGTATCGGCATCGGTCAGGCCCTCGACAAATTTGGTAGCAATTTCAAAGGCATCGGCGCGATGAGTCACAGTGTAACGGATGCCACTCAACGTGGCTTGTACCATGCGGCGAACCAAATCGGGATTTTCCTTGATGGTCTGCTCATTGGTGATCAACCCATTGGAAACCAATTGCATATAATCAGATACCGGAATCACATCGACATCATACCCCAATGAGCGTAATTGCACAGGTTCATTAGCAACATAAATAACCGCTACTTCTTCCTGGTCGGTAGCCAGGGCTTCCACTTGATTGAAGCCGATCGAATCCAGGGTTACATCCTCTTCAGTCAGCCCACCAACATCGAGCAATGCCCGCAAACCTATGTAGCTGGCGCCAAACATGCCCGGCAATCCGATCTTCTTACCAGCCAAATCTTCAGGTGAATCAATGCCCTGTTCCGACTTGGCTACAACGCCCACGGGGAAATCGTTATACCAGGCCATCACATAGACCACCGGCAATCCTTGCTCTCGGGCCAGCAGAACCTGCTCGCCGGATGCCACGGCAAACTGCAAGTCATTGGCACCCACTAAGGCTACGCCATCGGTCTCAAAGCTGTAATCGAACTCGATCTCGATGCCAGCATCCTTATACTCGTCTAGATCAACCGCCGCATAAAAAGGCGTGTACTGCACATTGGGGATATAGCCCATCGGCAAGCGAATATGGGTGAGTTCTTCTTCAACAACAGGTGCTGCACTTGGTGCATCAGGTTGCGCACCACCGCAAGCGGCTAATAAAAATGCAAACGAGATGAAGATTAAAAAGATTCGGTGAGTGGACATAAGTCAATTCCTTTCAGAAATTTTTGACGGAATGGAAATCCGTTTTATGTGGGGCAGAATTATTTCCTGTCAGATAGAAACCAGGAGGCTCATGACAAACTCATAGTTAATCCTGCAAAAATAAGAGATCCTGTTTCCTAAGATTTTCTAATAATCAATCATCCGCGCGCCGCTGCCAGGCTAAGAGACGCGTCTCAACTCCAACAACAATGCCATATAAAATCAAGGCCATACTGATCAAAACAAAAACTGCCACAAAAACTAGGGCGGTATCGTACAAACCACGCCCCACGTTGATCAAAAATCCCAGGCCGCTATCTGCTCCGACAAATTCGCCCACCACCGCGCCGATCACGGCCAGGGTAGCTCCCACGCGCAAACCGCCGAAGAACACCGGCAAAGCAGCAGGGATCTCTAACAGGCGCAGCGTCTGCCAGCGAGTTGCTTGCAGAGATCGCATCAGAGCATGTAAATCCTCGGGTACGGCACGCACGCCCACCACAGTATTCACCAGGACGGGGAAAAACACAATCAGAGCGGCAATCAACACTTTAGAGATCAGCCCGGGACCAAACCAAATCACCAGCAGAGGAGCAATAGCCACCATGGGCACAGATTGGCTGGCAACGATATATGGAGCTAACAGCCGTTCAATCCAACGGGATTTGGCGATCAGATATCCCAAGACCGTTGCCGAACTCACCCCCAGGGCTAATCCCAGGAAAACCTCTTTCAATGTCGTAGCTAGGTGATGGAATAAACTGCCATCTTGCACAATTTCCAGAAAACGTCTCAACACATCCCCCGGGGATGGCAGGATGAAGCGCGGAAAATCGCCAAAATTGACCAGTAACTGCCAGCCAATCAGCAATCCTGCCATGGAAACAAAGAAAAGAATGATCCTTCGTGATCGCATAAAAAAGAAGCCCCGATTCAAAGAAATCGGGGCGTTAGCAGTCATAAAAAGATTCTGTACGCCAGTGTATGAACACTGGCGCTGCGAAACGGAAAATTGGACCTTGCCATTTCGCGAGAACCCCGAAAACGAATGTTTTCGGGGCATATGACAATAGCTAACCTTTACAGGCCAGCTCAATTATACCTTCTACCATCCGGACTATACCGTCGGCCCCGGAATTCCACCGGATCATGTACTTAGACTACGCTCAGCACTCGCGGGCTTTAACCGCCGGTCGGGAATTGCACCCTGCCCCGAAGGTACTATTTATATGTTGCGTGGATTATACACACCCCAAAAAGCGACGTCAATTGACGTTTGTCATTGCTTATAAAAAACTCCCGCAGTTGCTTCACAATACCTGCGGGAGATCAGAAATTTATTTACAATTCATATCCTCTGCATCAGGGTCTTCGGCTTCTGCCCAGCGACGGTCAAACTCGGTTAGGTACAGAGACGCGACATCGGTGTTGCTGATGATCACCACGTTCTCATCGTTGCTCTCATTGGCATTGTTGGAGAAGTTGAGCGAACCGGTGACCACTGTCTGCTCGTCGATGATGAAAACTTTATGGTGGAAAGTACCCTTATTGCCATCCTGACGTGCTGGCACGCCTGCGCAATATAAATGTGGCAGCTCACTATACTCGGTCTCGCTGCCGCGTTTCTCAAATATCGCCATTACATCCACACCTGCTTCAGATCTGGCCAATACCGCCGCGCCCAAATCATCATACGTGAACGAGAATGCCATAATTCTAATGCTGCTCTGTGCCTCATTAACCATAGGAACTAACAAACTCATGACTTCATCCTCAGCAGCAAATAACACCTGGATTGGTGTTCCATTGACGGTTGCTGACTGTTCTCCAACCGTCGAAGATGAGCGCGGACCAAACTCTCCTGCCCACATCTCCTGCCATTCGCGCTCATAGATCTCTGCCACGCGAGTCGATTGAATCACCATCACATTATTATTATTGCGGAAGTTGCCGTTCTGCGTGATATTGGTCGAGCCAGTCCAGGTTGTATGGCCATCAAAGATCCAGAATTTGTTGTGCATTAGAGCGCCGCGCTGGTCATCTTTGACTTCAATGCCAGCATGCTCCAACATTTCAAATTGGCCGTGATCATCTTCTTCATCCGCCTCGAGGCCGTGCTCGTCATCGGTAACCCAACGAACGTCAACGCCGCGTTCGTGGGCAGCGATCAATGCTTCAGCCACAGGTGTGAGATTGAACTCGAAAGATGCAATGTGAATGGATTGTTGGGCGCTGTCAATAAGCGCGATCAACTTTTCAGGGATCGATCCAGCCAAATTTTCGGGATCGTTGATCGTTGCAGGATCAGTGAAATATACTTGCCACCAGTCACCCCCTCCGCCGACTGCCTCCACCGGTTCGGACACAGGTTCCTCAACAACTGGTTCTTCGACTACTTGTTCTTCAACTACAGGCACTTCTTCAGCTGGGGTAAATAAACCTAAAGGATCAGATCCAGTAAATAAATATAATGCCCCCGCAGCAATTACCAAAACAATCATGATAATACGAAATGCACCACTTGATTTCTTTTTCTTTCTCCTTGCCATGATGATCTCCTTTGATCTATGAGAATAATGAACTTGAAGCTGAAGATGGTTCGCCCTCAACAAAGCTTCGTAATTTCGCTATCCATTGAGGGATATCAGCGATTAATTCTACGGTCTCGGATAAAAAGGTACTCTGTTGGTCAGGGGTAGGAGGGACATAATCATCACCATAGATGACACCTGCTTGTGAAATGATTTTTTCAAGTGCTTCAAACTGGCCTTCTTTCCCCAGGATCTCAAATCGGGAAACTAATTTGTTGACCCCGCGCATCAATCTTCGGTTTGCACGCATTGGTTGATACATAGCATCTTCTGCTTCCATATCATCCAAACCTAGGGTGCCCTGGACGATCCGTTTTGCACTTGCAATACCCCAATCAAGGAGAACTTGTGCAGCGTCATCGTCCAAATCTGCGGTTAGTTTTTCGTTTTCTAAGATGCTTTGGGCGGCTTTTTCAATTCGCTCCTTTATGCCATTCATATCTCCATAATCCTCCTTAAGTACTATCGCTTGCCATCTTTTTAGAATATACCATATCTGCCCATGTTCCTGAATACTGAACAGCAATAATTCTACGAATTCAAGCATCGTGTGAACATCTCAGGTGTTCAAGGTGTAGTATAAAAGATGTCGGGATCTACTTGTTATGGCCATAAAATGAGCAGAAAACTCAAAGACCTTTATTTCATACTTCTTTTGTGTTTCATTTCACTGCTGATGGGAGGCTGCCAATCCCAGATTACTGCAACCGCGCCTTCCCCTACTGCCCAGCCAACGTCCTCTCCGTCTGAAACACCTACGCCTGATCTTACTCCAAGCGATCTAATCCTATTTTCTTCATACCGCGATGGCGAATCGGAACTCTTCACAATGGAAGCAGATGGATCGAACATCTCCCGTTTGACTGACATCAAAGACCGCGTCAATCAACCGGCCTGGTCGCCCGATGGACAGTGGATTGCTTTCGTTCAACGCTTTGATGGATACAACTCAGAAATCATGGTAATGCCATTTCAAGAGGGTGAAGGTGAGGGGCCAAATCCATCGCTAATCCGCCTGACCCACTCAAGCGCCTTCGATGCCGAACCGGATTGGTCGCCAGATGGGACACAGATTGTCTTCACTTCCAACCGTTCCGGGAATATGAACATCTGGGTGATGGCAACAAATGGATCTCAACGTATCCAACTGACCCAAGATCGTAATAACGGCGTCGAGGCCTGGCACAGCTCTCCAAAATGGTCACCAGATGGCAGCAAAATCCTCTATCGGTCTGATATGGGTGACAACAATGAGATCTACATCATGAATTCGGATGGCTCAGGCCAGCGCAATCTCACTCATCACCCCGCCAGCGATGTTGATCCAGCATGGTCGCCGGATGGATCTCTAATTACTTTCGTATCCGATCGAGATGGCAATGAAGAAATCTATGTGATGAACGCCGATGGCACAAATCCTCAGCGACTGACAAACCATATTGAAAAAGACACCTACCCTGCCTGGTCACCCAATGGTCAACATATTGCTTTCTACTCGATGAGAGAAGGAAACTACGAAATATTCACCATGCAGAACGATGGTTCCAGGCTAACCCAACTGACAGATCACTATAATTTCGACGGCTTCCCTGCCTGGCAGCCAAACCAACCTGATCCGTCACCCAAAGCGATTTCCTTCGAGCCTGATCCAGGCGGTTTTTTGCCAGCTCCCAACCCCGAGGTTGTATCCTGGCTAAAATTAAATTCCATATCCTTGGATGTAGAAAATATTGATATAAATCAAGCCGCGTTCAATACCCTGAGAGAACACATCGGGGAAGCGCGCGCTGTTGACCTTGGGAATCCTTATCTTGGGATACACGAATCCGTTCAAATCCAGAAAGAAATCCTTGAACATTTGATCACCCAAATGGGTTTTGATACCCTGATTTTCGACATTCATTGGGTAAATGGATTAGCTTTGGACAAATACATTCGCACTGGGCAAGGTGATCCAGCACAAATCTTGGCAGCGTTTTCCGATCCGCGCTGGCAGAGCATCGAGATGCTTGAATTAGTCGAATGGTTGCGTGGACACAATGCAAATCCTGATGATGCGCCAATGGTTAGGGCATATGGTGTGAGAATTCCAAACCCAACCCTGACGATGGATATTGTGCTCACATATTTGGAAAGGATCGACCCAGATCAAAAAGAGCACGTAGACAAGCTTTTTGCCTGCTTCCGAGCTTTCGAGAATGATTGGGATGAGTATTACTACGCCTATTTGCGCTCGCAAGGCGAATGTCGTGATACTTTGGGTAAAGCATACGAGTTTATCAACAACCGTCAAGAAAGCTATACGGCAGCATCTTCTCCGCACGAATTTACCAATGCCCTTCACGCCATGCGCAGCGTTCAGCAAGCAGAAGAAGCTTACAGAGCCATGCGTGCCGAACTGACATTCATCGAAGAAAATATACGTTGGGTTGTAGATCAACGCGGCGATTCTGCCAAATTCGTATTGTGGGGGGGCTTTGGTGCATAAATCCGAAAGGCAGCTATAATAGGCGCAATGATTTTCTG
>CAZLNX010000083.1:0-18924 GCA_964560795.1 uncultured Anaerolineales bacterium
TCCGCAGCCAGTCGTTCATGCCATCACAGGTGATGGCTTAGTAGTTACAAAAATTCATTAATTAATTTGACACTACTAGGTAGTAGCGTATAATTCATGATAGCCAATTTAGAAAAATTGCGTTGCAATGAAAGGAGGAGATTGCATTCCAAATATTTTGTTGTAAGAACACCGTTTTTTCAAACAAGAATATTTCCTGGAGGAAGATTTTATGAAGAACCGATCCCTATTAGTTTTCGTTGCCATGCTATTACTTGCAAGCATGGTATTGGCTGCATGTCAACCTGCTGCACAAGATGCTGTTGTTGAGAAAGCCTACGATGAAATTGCATACAGCGAACCGATGTCTGTTGCGGCGGACAGCTGCGACTATGGTGGAAAGATCAAATCGATTGCCGCGGTTGATGAACTCACTGTTGAATTCACCATGTGCAAGCCCGATCCTGCTTTCCCCGCCAAGGCAGCCTTTACGCCCTTCGGCATTTACCCGCAGGAATGGCTGAATACATATGCCAATGCTGAGGGTCAGGAAACACTGCTCTCCGAGCCTGTCGGCACAGGCCCCTTCTACCTGGATACATGGGCACGCGGCGACAGCATCACTTTCAAGGCCTTTGATGGTTACTGGGGCGATAAGCCAGCTTATGATACCCTGGTTCTCCGCTGGGCAACTGAGGGCGCAGCCCGCTTGCTCGAGCTTCAGTCCGGTACTGTAGACCAGATCACAAACTTGAGCCCGGATGACTATGCTACTGTTCAAGATGATGAAACCTTGACCTTCCTGCCGGTTGCTAACCCCAACGTTCTTTACCTGGCAATGACAAATACCTTTGCACCTTTCGATGACATCAAGGTCCGCCAGGCCGTTGCTATGGGTATCGACCGCCAGCGCATCGTCGATAACTTCTATGCTGAAGGTTCAGTAGTACCCGATTTCTTCACCCCCTGCAGCCTTCCTAATGGCTGTGTTGGTGAGCCCTGGTACGAATTTGACGCCGCTGCCGCCAAGGCAATGTTGGCTGAGGCCGGCTATCCCGATGGCTTCGAGACCACAATCTACTACCGTGATGTATTCCGCGGTTATCTGCCCGAACCTGGCCTGGTTGCAGTTGAATTCCAGACCCAACTGGCAGAAAACCTGGGCATTACCGCCGACGTTGTGGTGATGGAATCTGGTGAGTTCATCGATGAATCCACCAATGGCCGCCTGGATGGCTTCTACCTGCTGGGCTGGGGTGCTGACTATCCTCACGTGACCAACTTCCTGGACTTCCACTTTGCCGCTTCAAACCCGCAGTACGGCGACCCGCATCCTGAGATCTACGAAGTGCTTGAAGCAGCTTCCCAGATCGGTGATCCGGCAGAAGCTGAAGCTCTCTACGTTGAAGCTAACAACGCCATTCGCGAACTGGTTCCCATGGTTCCGATTGCAAACGGTGCATCTGCATCTGCCGCATTGGCTACACTTGAGAATGCTCACTTCCGCCCATTTGGTGCTCCTCTGCTGGGTAAAGTTGATCCTGGCAAAGACACCATGGTCTTCATGCAGAATGCTGAACCGATCAGCTTGTTCTGCCAGGACGAGACCGATGGCGAGTCCCTGGCTCCCTGCCAGCAAGTTGTTGAAACACTCTTGGCCTACGCTATTGACTCTGGCGATGTTGTGCCTGAGTTGGCCACGGGCTGTACAGCCAATGATGATTCAACTGTCTGGACCTGCACACTGCGCGAAGGCGTTGTGTTCCACGATGGCACCAAGATGGATGCCAACGACGTGGTAGCCTCCTGGGCTGCTGGTATCGATGCTGCCAATGCTAACCACATCGGCAACACCGGCGCGTTCGAGTACTATTCATACCTGTTTAACGGCTTGATGAACCTCGAGGAGTAAGATTCTCGCTGCCATCTAGACCGTTTTGATGTAAACCGACGCGGGATGGCACTAGTGCCGTCCCGCGTTTCTCTCATTTATTCACAATAAAGCATTATCTCGATCGATCAGAAACTTGTTATTTTTTTTACATGCAATCATTATCTTAATAACCTTTTCGAAATTGGAGTTAATGTGATTCCATTATGACTCAATACGCTATCCGCCGCCTGATTTTATCTATCCCGGTCGTTTTTGGGATCTTGCTGGTCACGTTTGTGCTGGCTCGTTCGATCCCCGGCGACCCGTGTAAAGCGATGTTGGGGGAGAAAGCATCTGCAGAAGTATGCGAGCGTTTCACGCGCGAGCACGGCCTTGATAAGCCAATCCCCGTACAATTTTGGATCTACATGCAAGATATCGCCCGGGGAGACTTTGGTAAATCGATCCGTTTCAGCCGCCCGGTGACACAAATTCTCATCGAGCGTTTGCCAACCACCATCGAATTGGGAGCAATAGCCCTGATCATTGCCGCAGTGGTTGGTATTCCTTTTGGGGTGATCTCAGCTGTCAAGCGCAATTCTGCCATCGATGTCGTTACTATGATTGGTGCCAATACGGGTGTCTCGATGCCGGTATATTGGCTGGGGTTAATGCTGGCCTACACTTTCGCGCTACTGTTGAAGGGTACGCCTTTTTGGCTGCCACCTTCGGGCCGCTTATCTGCTGGGGTTCAAGCAGTTCCATTCTTTGAGGTATTCAATTGGAACCTGATTCCGGGCACATTTATTTACCAATTCATGGATTTCTTTTCCAATATGTATATCTTTAACTCTCTTATCACAGCCGACTGGGTTGTGCTGGGAGATGTGATCAAACACCTCATTCTGCCATCCGTGGCCTTGAGCACCATCCCACTCTCGATCATCGCTCGTATGACTCGCTCCAGCATGTTGGAAGTTTTGCGTCAGGACTATATTCGCACGGCGCGAGCTAAAGGTTTATTTGAGCGTTTTGTGATCCTAAAGCACGGCTTTCGGAATGCATTGCTTCCTATTGCAACAATTATTGGTTTGCAGGTCGGAACGCTCTTTGCTGGTGCAGTGCTTACAGAGTCGATATTTAGCTTCGCAGGAGTGGGACGAATGCTTTTTGAAGCGATTACGGCGCGTGACTTTCCCATTGTTCAGGCTTTTACGGTGGTCATCTCGGTAGGGTATGTGGCCGTAAATTTGCTGGTAGATCTTTCCTACGTGTTCATTGATCCACGCATCAAACTGGATTGAGGCTTCCATGGCAGCTATAACTGATACAACTAACTCTGAAGAAAAGAAAGATTATCGTTCGAATAGCTTGGCAAGACTGACACTAAGACGAATTTTTCGTCAGCGGTCTGCCGTTATCGGGGGCACTATTCTTGGCATCCTCATATTAATCGCCATCTTTGCTCCACTGATCGCACCCTATGATCCGGAAGAAGTATTGATTGGCAAAGAAGATATCAAGAAACGCTCTGGCCCCTGTATTCATTTGCTGGGCTGTCCTGAAGATCAGCCGCAGCATATCTTAGGCGTTGATGGAAACGTGCGGGATGTGTTTAGCCGGGTAATCTTTGGGACACGTGTATCACTATTCATTGGCTTTAGCACCGTGGGGTTTGCCATCATTATTGGGACATTCCTTGGCGCGGTGGGAGGCTATGCTAGTGGCTGGTTAGATAACCTGATCATGCGCTTTATGGATGTGCTGCTGGCATTTCCATCGTTTTTGTTGGCCATTGCAATTGTGTCCGTGCTTGGGAGGGGGTTGCAGAATGCACTGCTGGCAATTGGTATTGTGACTATTCCGGTTTATGCACGCGTGGTGAGAGCCAGCGTGCTGTCGGTCAAAGAACAAGAGTATGTTTCTGCTTCTCTCGCTTTAGGGGGCAGCCATTTTCATATCTTGTTCACCCGAATTTTGCCGAACGCGATACCACCGTTGATTGTGCAAGGGACCTTGGGGATTGCGACAGCCATATTGGACGCAGCGGCATTGTCCTTCCTGGGTCTTGGAGCACAACCGCCCACTCCTGAATGGGGAACCATGCTCGGTTCGGAACGCAATCAGGTATTTACCGCACCCCATCTGGTTTTCTTCCCGGGGTTGGCCATCATGATCACGGTATTGGCATTCAACTTATTGGGCGATGGCTTGCGCGATGCCATCGATCCTCGCCTTAAACAATAGTGGAGCTGCATTGTGGCAAATAACAATAACCAACCTTTGTTAGAAGTAAAGAGCTTGAAAACGTATTTCTTTACCGATGACGGCGTTGTAAAAGCAGTCGATGGCGTTGATTTCGAAGTGCAGCCCGGAGAAATACTTGGACTAGTGGGTGAGTCGGGTTGTGGAAAAAGTGTGACATCTTTCTCGATTTTGCAATTGGTTGATGAGCCAGGCAAGATCGTTGAAGGTGACGTTTATTTTGAAGGACGCAATCTAATAGAGCTCTCTGTTGCTGAAATGGTGGATATGCGCGGCAACTTGATGTCGATGATCTTCCAACAACCACAGAGCAGCCTCAATCCGGTTTTTAAAGTGGGGGCTCAGATTGCTGAGGTTTTCCAAATCCATAAGAAGATACCCAAAGAAGAGGCTTGGGATGAGGCGGTTAAATTGCTCAAGCTTGTAGGTATCGCCGATGCCGAAAGCAAGGCCCATGCCTATCCCCATGAGATGTCCGGTGGACAGGCCCAAAGGGTGATGATCGCCATGGCCTTGGCGCTCAAGCCCAAACTGCTGATTGCCGACGAGCCGACCACCGCCCTGGATGTGACCATCCAAGCCCAAATCCTGGATTTGATGCTTGATCTTCGGAACCAAATGGGCACCTCGGTCATTTTGATCACCCACGACCTCGGTCTGATCGCCGAAATGGCTGATCGCGTCGCTGTGATGTACGCTGGTCGCATTGTCGAGGAGACGGATGTCAGATCCCTTTTCAAAAATCCCACCCATCCATACACCAAAGGCTTGATTGCCTCCGTCCCGGTGCTTGGTCAGGTGAAGGACAGGCTGGCTGATATTCCTGGTAATGTGCCTAACCTGATCGGATTACCCCCGGGTTGTCGGTTTGCCTCCCGTTGTGAGGCCCGAATTGAACATAACCTGGAAATTTGTACTCAGGTTGAGCCGGATCTGATCCCTGTTGCCTCTGGTCACACGGTACGTTGCTGGCTTTTCCAAGATCATGAAGAACACAAAGCGCCCTTGAAAAGCAGTGAAGTGGCATGACATATCTTTAGGGTGTGCTTTTCTTTTCAATCAGCCAACGCGGTTGGCTTGCTACCCAAAAAGTTATAGTATGTAGAGAAAAATATGACAGAACAATCAGAAAGTTCAAACGGAAAGAAAGATCTTATTCAGGTTAAAAACCTGGTCAAGTATTATCCTGTACGAGGTGGCGTTCTCCGGCGCGTAGTTGCCTGGGTTCAAGCAGTTGACAATATCAGTTTCAACATCAAAGAGGGCGAGACTCTCAGCCTGGTGGGTGAATCTGGGTGTGGGAAAACCACTGCTGGCCATACCATGCTGCGATTGACTACTCCGACGGGTGGCTCCGTCATCTTTGATGATATCGATGTCTTCCAACTGCAAGGCAAAGAGCTCAAAGCAATGCGTCGCCGCATGCAGGTTGTATTTCAAGATCCCTATGCCTCGTTGGACCCACGCTTGCCAATTGGTGAGTCTGTGGCCGAGGGGCTTAAAATCCATGGTATTGGCAACGGCGGTGAGCGTGTTGATAAGGTTATGGCGATGCTCAAAAGGGTTGGTTTAGAAGACTACCATGCCAACCGCTACCCACATGAGTTCTCTGGTGGACAGCGTCAACGTATTGGTATCGCCCGCGCCCTGACCATGGAACCGAAATTCATTGTCTTGGACGAGCCGGTTTCTGCGCTGGATGTCTCTATTCAGGCACAGGTGCTCAACCTGTTGAAAGATCTACAGACTGAATTTGGATTGACCTATTTGTTTGTGGCACACAACCTAGCTGTGGTTGAACACATATCTGATCGTGTGGCAGTGATGTATCTGGGTAAGATTGCTGAGATGGCCCCCAGGGACGATCTCTTCAATAAGCCGATTCACCCTTATACCCAGGCCCTGATGTCAGCAATCCCCATCCCCGACCCGACCATCAAGCGCGAGCGCATCATCTTGAAGGGTGATGTACCCAGCCCGCTCAATCCTCCATCGGGATGTCGCTTCCACCCGCGTTGCCCCTTCGCACAAGAAGATTGCGCTGTGGATGAGCCTGTACTGCGCGAGCTGCGCCCTGAGCATACCGTTGCCTGTCATTACGCCGAAAATTTCTTGGACTAGGTAGTGTTGATATTGCATGAATTTTAAGGAGTTCAAAACCTATACCGCACTCACCTACTTCAGGAAAGAACTCCCCACATGTCAACACGGCCTAGTTTTCAAAGATGGGTATCAACATGCCTTTTAAAGGGTGTGCAGGGTGATAATTCATCCTCACACCCTTTTTTTGAACCTTCCTTTGACATTCTGAACCGCCCCGGCTAAAATGGAGCAACGACTGATTTTTACCTCTCTAGCGCACAGTTGAGGAGATTTTATGAGTGCATGGCCAGATAAATATGTGATTGGTCTTACCGGAAATATTGCTACTGGAAAGAGCGTGGTCCGCAAGATGACCGAGCACCTTGGTGCCTATGGTATTGATGCCGATACCTTAAGTCATCGCACAATCATGAAAGGTGCCCCCGGTTACCAGGAAGTTGTCGATACGTTTGGGAAATGGATTCTGTCTAAAAACGGGCAAATTGATCGTGAGAAGCTCGGAAATCTGGTGTTTCCCAATCCTGAAGCGATGGCTTCTTTAGAAGAGATCATCCACCCTCTAGTTAGACAGGCGATTGATATTCTGGTACGCCGAACTAAACACCCGATTGTGGTGATCGAAGCCATTAAACTTCTCGAAGGCGATCTGCATACGCTGTGTGACGCCATCTGGGTTACTGACTCAAAGCAAGAAACGCAAATCGCGCGCCTAATGCAAAGACGCGCCATGGATGAAGAAACCGCCCGAGCTCGTGTCTTATCTCAGGAACCTCAAGGTGTGAAACTAGAAGTGGCCGATGTTGTCATTCATAATAACGAGTCATTTGAACAAACCTGGAATGAAGTATTAGATGCTTGGCAGCAAACCGTACCTGCGAAGGTCGAACCAACGGTTGTTAAACAGGTTGAACATGCTGAGGAAAAGGAAATCACAGTTCGGCGGGCTGGTCCTGCAGAGGCAGCTGAAATCGCTGAGTTTATTACCAAAATAAGCAAAGGCGAGCGGCGCATGACTCGCACAGATGTAATGGCTTCTTTTGGTGAAAAAGCATATATGCTGTTAAATATTAGTGAAGATATCTTTGGCCTCATGGGATGGCAGGTAGAAAACCTTGTGGTGCGCGTGGATGATGTAATCATCGATGATAATGCCCCCATTGCTGATGCTGTTAAGGCGCTGGCTGAAGAGGTCGAAGCGGCATCAAAAGAACTGCTCTGTGAGGCAGCGTTGCTGTTCTTACCCCCAGACTTGGCACAGCACAATAAAGTTTGGCAGGAATTAGGTTTTGATGCCCGTGCGGTAAAGGATTTGAGTGTGCGGGCGTGGCAGGAAGCCGCCATGGAGTCTATGCCTCCTGGCACAGTGTTGTATTTCAAGCAGTTGCGCAAGGATAGGGTTCTACGACCCATCTGATCCGTGTCAAAACCTGTTGTTGAGAAGAGATCCCGAGGGCAATAGTATCTAAATGGATTACATTATTTTCATTTTTGAACGCCTGGATTGGTTTGGCGTCATCGATATATTGCTGGTCACGGCGATCTTCTTTGCTATTCTGCTGGTATTGCGCGATACGCAGGCTGCCGTTCTCTTGCGAGGCGGGTTGTTACTTATTGCCCTTTTGGGCATACTGGCTAGCCTGGAAGTGCTGCCAGCATTCTCCTGGCTGGTTACAAATGCACTTCCGGCACTCTTCTTGGCAATTCCGGTGATCTTTGCGCCGGAAATCCGACGGGCTTTGGAACGCATTGGCCGCACCAGCACCATGGTTACCCGAAGATCAGGCCAAAATGGGGATGTTATTGACGATTTAGTCAGCGCGGTGACTCGCCTGGCAGATCGCAATCATGGTGCCCTGATCGTACTGCAGCGTACCGATAGTATGCAAGAGTATGTCGAAACCGGCGTGGCCCTCAATGCTCAAGTTACCCCAGAACTACTTTTGCAAATTTTCTACCCCAATACCCCTTTGCACGATGGCGCAGTGATCATCCATGGAGATTACGCGCTGGCAGCTTCATGTGTAATGCCCCTCTCCACCAGCGGCAGCCTTACATCAACACCTGATCGTATGATGGGCTTACGTCATCGCGCCGCTTTAGGAACGTCTGAGGTGGGTGATGCAGTGGCTGTCGTTGTCTCAGAAGAAACTGGGGCGATTACCATTACCCATCGGGGACGCATGATCAGTAACCTGACGGGGGAACGCCTTAAGACGATCTTGCGTACTTTCTTCCAACCAGCCAGACAAAAGAATCCCATCATGGCAATCTTTCGAAGTCTAATCCCTGAATCAGATTCTAGCCGCTGGGAGGGGAACCCATGAACGGACGTTTTCCTCGCTGGCTTGGCAGGAATGTCAGTTCCTTCTTATTGGCGTTAATATTGGCAATTATCGTCTGGGTGGCAGCAGTCACTTCAGCAGATCCCAATCAAGAACAGGTATACCTGGTTCCCGTGGACATCATTGGTCTGGCATCTAACCTGGAAATCATTAGTGAGTTTCCAGAGCGATTGAGTATAACGCTGTTGGCTCCCCGCAGTATTTTGGACCAGATCACCAAAGAGAGCGGCACCTTAC
Organism: uncultured Anaerolineales bacterium; assembly: GCA_964560795.1. Lineage (GTDB taxonomy): Bacteria > Chloroflexota > Anaerolineae > Anaerolineales > UBA11858 > NIOZ-UU35. The sequence continues at coordinate 8,800 of CAZLNX010000083.1, forward strand.
AAGCCTGGATCGATCTATCCGAATTAGATGCAGGCACTCATGCTGTGCCGTTGCAATATCAAATTGAGTCTAGATTTCGCCCTGTGCGAACTGTAGACACCGACCCCACATCGACTGAAATCAGCCTTGAAGCGCTGATTTCAAAGACGCTCCCCATCCAAACAGAAATCAGAGGTGAGCCAACACTGGGATATCAAGCTGGTGAGCCTGAGTGGAGTCATGCGGAAGTCACCATCTCGGGAAGAGCCTCACAGGTGGAGCAAGTGGTCGTTGTGAAGACTGCCCTAAACATCGCTAGCGCAGAAGAAACCATTCAGAGAAATCTTAATCTTTTGGCATATGATGAAGCTGGAAGCCTTGTTTCTGATGTCATTCTCAACCCTAGTGAGATAAGCGTTGTTCAACCGATTACCCTACGCGGCGGTTACCGCAATCTTGTGGTCAAGGTAGTCACCACAGGTCAGGTTACCGGTGGCTATCGTCAAACCAGTATTTCGGTTTCTCCTCCTAACGTCATGGTGTTCTCAGCGAATCCTGCTATTGTCGATCAACTGCCGGGCTATATTGAGACAGCCCCATTGGATCTGACAGATTCTTTCGATGATATTGAAACCATCTTAGGGTTGAATTTGCCCGCCGATGTTTCTGTAATTGGCGACCCTAATGTTCTGGTGCAGGTTGGAATTGCTGCTATGGAGGGCAATCTCAAGATCCTCCGTTTGGTCGAAACCATAGGCGTATTGCCGGAGTTCGAAGTCCGTGTTGCTCCGGATTCTGTTGATGTCATATTGTTTGGACCGTTGCCTGAACTGGATACCCTGGAAGAAACAGATGTGCGCGTCGTTTTAGATTTAACAGGTCTCGAGGTGGGGATTCACCAGCTTACTCCTGAGGTGGTCATCTTGCCCGAACGAATCCGTGCCGAGGCGGTCATTCCAGAGAACATCGAAGTGGAGATCAGCGAAGTCCAAGAGCCCACTCCCACCCCATGATAACTAGGAAAAATTAATGGCAAAACCCGTAGTCGCCTTAGTAGGACGTCCAAACGTAGGTAAAAGTACGTTATTTAACCGCCTGGCCCAAGAACGCCTGGCTGTGGTTGATGATATTCCAGGTACAACCCGCGACCGCATCATGACCGAAGCCGACTGGGGCGGCTATGTCTTCGATATCGTGGACACCGGCGGGATTGATCCCACGCAGGTCAGCGCGGGGAAACAGCGCGAGCCGCTTTCGGTTGGATCCTCTGAATTCATCAATGAAATCCGCACCCAAGCCCAGGTTGCCATCAATGAAGCCGATGCCATCCTATTTATCACTGATGTGCAAAATGGCGTCACTCCCGCCGACCAGGAAATCGCCCAGATCTTACGCAAACAGCAGCGCGAGCAAGATGGGAAGCCCTGGCCGCCGATCATCCTGGTCGTAAATAAGGTTGAGAATCAGGCCAGCAGAGATCAAGTTTATGAGTTCTACGAATTGGGCATGGGAGAGCCTTATCCCGTTTCCGCCCTTCACGGTAAGGGAACCGGCGACTTGTTAGACGCATTAATCGACACCTTCAAAACCTGGGTGGAAGATCAAGAAGAAGACGATTCGATCAAGATTTCGATTGTTGGCAAACCCAATGTGGGCAAGTCCACGCTACTCAATGCGCTGACCGGCGAACAGCGCGCCATCGTTAGCCCCATTGCCGGGACAACGCGCGATGCCATCGATACCCGTCTGACCTATCACCAAGTGCCTATCACGCTCATTGATACCGCGGGCATTCGTCGCCGTGGCAAAGTCGATCCTGGGGTAGAGAAGTACAGCGTACTGCGCTCGATGCAGGCCATCCGTCGCTCATATGTGGCTTTATTATTGATCGATGCCGTTCAAGGAATCACATCCCAGGATACACATATCGCCGGGCATATTCTCAAAGCCTGGAAGAGCGCCGTCGTGTTGGTCAATAAGTGGGATGCCATTGAAAAGGATACGTATACTATAGAAGATTACACATGGCATGTGCGCCAGGAACTGAACTTCATGGACTATGTCCCGGTGCTATTTATTTCAGCTAAAACTGGGCGTAGGGTGCATAAAATCCTGCCCTTGGCGCTGCAAGTTCAGGAGGAACGCCTGGTGCGCCTGACTACGGGGAAGTTAAATCGCTTGATACGTGACGCAGTGGATCGTCACCCCCCGCCATCCAAATCCGGACGTCATTTGAAGATTTACTACGGATCGCAGGTGAGCAACAGCCCACCCACCTTCGTGCTGCATGTCAACGATACCGACCTGGCGCATTTCACCTATGTGCGCTATTTAGAGAATCAAATTCGGGAAATGTATCCATTCGTGGGTACGCCCATTCGAATTATTTTGAGGGGGCGTAAGGAAGAAAACTAGATCACCAACAATAATCCCCGAATAATTGCATTATTATGGTCTGAATCCCAGCAAACATAGTGATGAAAGTTAATGGGGGATTCTCCATATTCCTAAATGCTAATAGTAAATAAGGATAAATGAAAAGACATGCTCTGGCCGTTTCTCCAGTTTTATACGCGCCCGCAAAACAAAATAATAAAACCGAGAAAATACTAAATAAAGTAAAGGCACTCCAGTCATCATTAATTTCAAGAAATCGCAATCTTAATATATCAGGGTGAAAAAGGGCGACAAAGCATCCCAATGAAAAGAATAAAGCAATTTCCGAAAAATTCTCAATTCTTGTAATAAAGTAATTGATTGGTTCTGTAAAACCTCGGAATCCTTCCGAATTTTCTAGAGCAGACGCTTGGATGAATCCCAGAAAATGGCTATAGCCGAAATAGTCTCCAATCAATTCGTTGAATGCAATACATAAAACAATGGTGCTGCCGAGGAGATATAGAAAATTTGTTTTTCTGTGCATCCAATAATTTCTGGCACCTACCAAAAAAGTGACTAGAAACAAAAATATGCCACCATATGTCAAGGCATTTACCAGTATCATTCCAGCCAAATAAAAAATCAGCCCTTGAAAGTGGATGCCGATTTTTATGATTCGAACAATTCCATACAGGAAGAGTAATGATCCGGTAAGAATAATCCCATCTAAACTTACACAGCTATAAATATTATATGCAGGGACCACAGAAAACAGAATTGTTAGGATATTGCATTTCTCAACTGGAATGCGAATAGTTTTCAGAACATACCAGAAGATAATTGGAGAAAAACTCGATATAAGGGCAAAGGCGCTGGCTAATATCCCAACCCTGCCTTTGGCAGCTTCCAGAATACCGTAGTGAAGTAATACAGCGAATGGAGGGTGTGTTTTGGAGTGGGTGAGCAGCGAATCTTGCAATTCAGTGAAATTGGCTAGCCACAGTCGCCAATCGACAACTTTTAGGGCATCGTCGTAATACTGAATCCCTCTTTCGAAGAAAGGTTTATAAAATCCTTCATCAATGCTCCCTTGTGATAAATTCCCTAAGACAATGAAGATTACAGTCAGAAACCATAAGTGAACTGGCTTGAATTTGGATGAATGTTTTAGAGAGAGTGATAAAACAATCAGAAAAACTAATCCATATTTCAAACCGGATGCATGAAATTCTAATTTAAAAACTGATATTGGGAAGAATACGGATGTATCAAGATCAATATCGATGAGTTGTAATTCTTCAAGATGCAACAATTCGAAATTAATTGCTGCTAAGAATAACCAAACTATAAGTATTTTCGTTACAGTCCTCACCATTGAGATGTTCATACAAGCTATTAGATCTTGGACTCAAGTTTACACAGGTAGAATGCCCCAATCATGATTGGTATATTTACTCAAAAACCATACAAGGTTTTATGCTTGGATATCAATTCGATGGACCTGGTTGGTCATAGCAATTTGTAGCAATAGTGTGTTTTCTAAATATCACTGCTTGTCAATAATAATTATGTGTAATCAAAAGACATACAAAATCTATTATGAATAAGTTCATTTTTTGAAATATCTTCTGATGGATATAGTTTGGCCATATAACCCCTGCATGTTGAGGGGCGAATTCGCGCTTGACTCCGAATATCAAAAAATGCTATAATATTACCAACCTGTAGGAACAAGTAGGAACAGGTGAGAATAGCCAATGGCCGAAGAGAAGCAAGCCAAACCCCTCTATCAGGTTGTTGCTGCATCCATCTTGCAGCAGATCAACGAAGATCAACTTAGGGCGAACGACCGTTTGCCCTCGGAGCACGAACTCTGTCAGATCCATTCTGTGGGACGCAACACAGTGCGTCGAGCGATCAGTGAGCTGGCTAAAGATGGTGTGCTCAATACCATTCCCGGTGTGGGAACTTTTGTTTCTGGGGATCGCTTCGATAAGACAGCGAAATATCTCTTTGGGTTTACCAATGAGATGCAGTTGCACGGCAAAGAGATTTCCAGCCGTGTGATCGAGGCCAAGATCATCAGCGCAGACCCTTTCCTAGCACGGCGGTTGCAAATTCAACTGGGGGCTGAAGTTGTCTTCCTGTACCGCGTGCGCCTGATGGATGGCGTGCCGACAGCTATCGAACGTTCCTATTTGCCGCATGATCTCTGCCCGGGGATCCTGGAATACGATTTCTCCAAGGCTTCACTCTACGAGACTCTCTCCAGGGTCTACGATAAAAGCCCCGATCATGCTGAGCAGGTCATCGAAGCCAACCTGGCGACCGACGAGGTTGCCCGCCTGTTGGAATTGGAGCAGCCAGCTGTAGTGCTGGTTTTCCACCGTGAGACTCGCCTGTCAACAGGGCAGGTTGTCGAGTATGTTGACTCCGAGTTGCGCGGTGATCGCTTCCGCTTTTACGCTGACCTGCATCTACAGACTCGACAAGATAAATTTGCTTTCCGCCGTTTACCCATCCCCATGGAGACGGAGTCGCGAGCTTGAATGCTATGAGTAATCCTACCGATTCTGAGTTGAACGAGATTGTGCGTCGGGTTGTTCGCCAGACCATGCAAGGGAGTAGTACCCCTGCGTCGGATACAGGTACCAGCCCCAGCCCTCGTCAGGCCGCTCCTGCCGTTCCGGCAATGCAAGTAGAGTCGCAGCGCAGTAACGTTCAGACAGTCGCCATTGGCGCGGATCATGGTGGTTTTTCCATGAAAGAAAACCTGATCAATCATCTGACGGAGGGTGGATATCGAGTAGAAGATTGCGGTACGTACAGTGTTGAGTCGGTAGATTATCCCGATTTTGCCTATGCGGTTGCAAAGATGGTCAGCAGCGGAGATGCCTGGCGCGGCATCATCATCGATGGTGCTGGGATTGGAAGTTGCATGGCAGCTAACAAAGTCAGCGGCGTGCGCGCAGCGATGTGCTACGACCATGCTACGGCAGTGAATAGTAGAGAACATAATAACGCCAATGTACTCACTTTGGGTGCAGGTCTGATCGGACCCAACTTGGCCCGTCAGATTGTTGATACCTGGTTGAGTACTGAGTTCGGCGGAGGGCGGCATGCCCGCCGCGTCGACAAGATCATGGCGATAGAGAAATCATAATCGCTCTGTTGGAGAGACAAATCCGACACGAGCTATAGTAAAAAGGTAGAAGGTAAGTAAGAAAGATGTCACCAGAAGTTGAATTTGTAGAATCGTTAGTCCAAGTAATTACCCGTGAAGTGCTAATTGCCCTCACTGAACAAGAACACCTTGATGCGCATCCTGATGGCGATCACTGCACCGAGGAATGTGCAGATGGCATATGCGTGCGCACATGTTACGATCGCGTTGGACGCGTAGTTAGTGCTGGCGCACATCGGGTCACATCATCCCTGGGCGGAGTCCCCGATGACCCCGGTTTAGCTAGAAAGGTAGACCATACGCTGTTGAAACCAGACGCCACGCACGATCAGATAGCCCAGTTATGCTATGAGGCTCGCAAGTATGAATTTGCCTCGGTGTGCGTCAACCCGACCCATGTAAAATTGTGCGCTGAGTTGCTGCGCGGAACCCCCGTGAAAGTTTGTACTGTGATCGGTTTCCCTCTGGGTGCTTCAGCTACTCCTGTAAAAGTGTATGAGACCGAGACCGCTATCCGCGATGGTGCCACTGAGATCGATATGGTCATCAACGTGGGCGCCCTCAAAGCCAAGGATTTTGACCTGGTCGCCCAGGATATCAACGAAGTTGTGCGCGTTGCCCATGGCGCGGGTGCGATTGTCAAAGTGATCATCGAGACGTCACTGCTCGATCAGGATGAGAAAATTACTGCCTGTTTGCTGTCCAAAGAAGCTGGCGCTGATTTCGTCAAGACATCGACTGGTTTTTCCGGCGGTGGTGCGACGGTTGAAGATATCGCCCTGATGCGACGCGTGGTCGGCCCCGAAATTGGTGTCAAAGCCTCCGGTGGGGTTCGAAATTACGAAGACGCCAAGAACATGGTCGAGGCGGGTGCCACTCGTTTGGGTGCCAGCGCCGGTGTCAAAATCGTTCAAGGTGAGAAGGAAGCCAACGGTTCCACAGCTCCCGTGGCTGCGGTTGCAGAGAAGGCCTATTGAGAGAAACGGGCAGGGCGCCCCTTGCCAGCGTTCGCTGGTTGAGTGCGAAGCGTATCGAAACCAGAACGCGATATAGAATAGCAAAATATGAAAATTGCACGAGTGATCGGCGAGACCATTGCCACTGTCAAAAACCCTCGGGTGGAGGGCAGCAAGCTGTTGATCTGTAAACAGACGGATCAAACTGGCGAGATTCTGGGGAAGGCGTATGTGGCTGTGGATCTGGTCGATGCCGGAGTTGGCGATCTCGTATTAACAGGACATGGCTCCTCGGCCCGGCAGACCTATCAGACCAAGGAAACCCCCGTGGATGCGGTAGTCATGGCCGTGATTGATCATTTAGAAGTCGATGGCGATGTGGTTTTTCGAAAATAATGAACGCAAAGTCGCAGAGCTGCAGAGTCGCAGAGCTGATTTTTTATAGAACTCTGCATTCTCTGCGTCATAGCGTCTCTGCGTTAAGGTTTTTCTATGTTCATATCTAAGGTTGTTGGCACAACGATTTCAACCATCAAAGACGAAAAGCTCGAAGGTTGTAAGCTGCTTATCTTACGCCAGTGCGATGAGACTGGCGAGGTATATGGCAAGCCTTATGTGGCCGTGGACACCCTGGATGCTGGCATTGGTGATCTGGTCTTGACTGCGCATGGTTCCGGCGGACGTCAGACCGATATCACTAAGAACAGCCCTGTTGATGCGGTCATCATGGCCGTGATCGACCATATGGTTGTTGGAAATGAAGTTTCCTATCAGAAAGAGCCCTGGAGTGCGGCATGACCCAGTCGGACAAGGACCTGCGCTCGATCCAAGAAGCTCGCAATGCTGTTGAGCAAGCCCATGAAGCCCAACAAATCTGGGCAACGGCCACGCAGCAGCAGGTGGATCGCGTTTGCGAGGCCATGGCGCAGGCGGCTTTTATCGGTGCCGAACGGCTCGGCCGCATGGCGGCTGAAGAAACTGGCTTTGGCGTACCTGAACACAAGAAGCTAAAAAATGAGTTCGGCTCCAAGTACGTTTGGGAGAGCATCCGAGATATCAAAACAGTGGGAATTATCAGGGGCAGCAAAGAAAGCGGCATCATTGAAATCGCTTGGCCTATGGGCGTAGTAGCAGCCCTGGTCCCCAGCACCAACCCCACGTCCACAGTGATGAACAAAGTGCTGATGTCGGTCAAGGCGCGCAACGGCATCGTGGTTGCTCCCCATCCATCAGCAGTCAATTGTTCCAGCGCTACGGCCAAAGTGATGATCGACGCTGCCGTGGGTGCCGGAGCCCCTCCTGGGTTGATCCAGTGTTTGACGCAGATCAGCCTGGAAGGCACCGGCGAGTTAATGTCGCACAAACGCACAGCCGTGATTTTGGCCACGGGCGGCACACCCATGGTGCGTGCTGCGCACTCGCAGGGCAAACCGGCTTATGGCGTTGGACCCGGCAATGTGCCCGTTTATGTTGATCGCAGTGCAGATTTAGAAAAGGCTGCCAAATATATCGTCGGCAGCAAAGCCTTTGACCATTCAGTCATCTGCGCCACAGAACAGGCCGTGGTTGCTGACCGTCCTATTGCTGGCCGTCTTAAGCAGTTGATGATCAGCGAGGGCGCTTACTTTGTTGATGAAGCGCAGGCCGAAGCATTGCGCCGAACACTCTTTGACCCCAAAGGCGCCATGAACGTCGCCACGGTGGGTAAGTCGCCGCAGTATCTGGCAGGGTTGGCGGGCATCCAGGTGCCCGGGCAGGCGCGAATTTTAGTGGCAAACCTGAATCATGTAGGGCGCGACGAACCCCTCTCGCGTGAGAAATTGACCACCGTCTTAGGTTGGTATGAAGTCAATGGCTGGGAAGATGGCTGCGATCGCTGTATCGAACTGATCCGCTTTGGTGGCACTGGCCACAGTTTGATCATCCATGCCGCGGATGAAACACCCATCATGGCTTTTGGGTTAGAAAAACCCGTATTCCGCATTGGTGTCAACACCATGGGGACGTTGGGAATGATCGGTATGACCACCAATATCATGCCCTCGCTGACCCTTGGTCCTGGTGGTATTGGCGGTGCTATCACCGGTGACAATGTCACCGTGCATCATTTGTACAACATTAAGCGTATTGCGTATGAAACACATCGTCCGCCAGAGGAAGCTTTCCGGGCCAGCACAGTCCCCGCTGGACCTGTTTATGCTCCTTCTCCGGCAGAACTCGAGGCAATTGTCCGAGAAGTTGTTCAAGAAGTATTGAGAGCTTAGAATATTCTATTTTTTGATAGGAGTTTATTATGGCACAAGATCCAAGATTGATTGCTCTAGGTATGGTCGAATCCCGTGGTCTGATCGGTGCTGTCGAGGCTGCCGATGCCATGGTCAAGGCTGCTAACGTGGTTTTGATCGGTTCGGAGTATGTCGGCGGCGGCTTCGTCACCGTGATGGTGCGCGGTGACGTCGGCGCGGTCAAAGCGGCTACTGATGCAGGTGCAGCCGCGGCCAAGCGCGTTGGCGAACTGGTTTCCGTACACGTCATCCCGCGCCCGCATGAAAATGTCGAGATGATCCTACCTCAAAGCACCAAAGGTGGTTTTGGCGGACGCTCCGGTGACGGCGAAAACGGCGCTGAGTCCGACGACGAAAAAAAGGATAAGAAATAACGGTGAGGGATCTCCTCACCCGGCCTGAAGTCGTTGAGACTGTCGCTCGCGCAGAGCAGGTAATCCGTTGGCTGCCAGACCCTGAGCCGCCGCGGCTGGATTCTGCCCCCGAAGGGATCCTGCATGTTGGTGTGGACCTTGGGACTGCCTATTTGGTGTTGGTCGTGCTTGATGAAGGCTTCCAACCCCTGGTAGGCGAATACCAATTTGCGCAAGTTGTGCGCGATGGTCTGGTTGTTGATTTCATCGGCGCGGTCGACCGATTGAGCGAGATGAAAGAGCGAGTCGAGCGCCGCCTTGGCGTGGAACTCACTCATGCAGCCAGCGGCTACCCACCTGGCGTGCCCCAAGCTGAAGTTCGAGCTGTGGCTAATGTTCTTGAAGCAGTGAACCTGCGCTGCACCCAACTGATCGACGAACCTTCGGCTGCCAACGCCCTCTTAGGCTTGGAGAATGGCGCCATTGTCGATGTCGGCGGCGGTACGACGGGAATTGCCATCTTGCAGGACGGCGAAGTGGTCTACACGGCCGATGAGCCCACTGGCGGTACGCACTTCTCGTTAGTGGTTGCCGGGGCAAATGACATCACCTTCGAAGCGGCTGAAGCCATGAAGACCGACCCCGCTGAACAAGCCCGCCTTTTCCCCGTCGTCCGACCCGTGATGGAAAAAGTAGCTAGTATCGCGGCTCGCCATCTCAGGGATAGCAGTGTGATCATTGACCAAATAACCTTGGTTGGTGGTACTTGTTCTTATCCCGGCATGGCTTGTGTGATTGAAGAATATACCGGTATCCCCACCTCTGTTCCAGATCGACCGGTATTTGTAACCCCTCTCGGGATTGCGATGCACGATCGGAATTCCGAATAAAAACGGCGTTGGTGCATGAAGCCTAGACAAAACAGGGCTTGAGCGAGTATACTGATCAAAAATAGGTTTTGTGAGAAACGGATAGTCGGGTAGACTTGG
>CAZLNX010000084.1:0-18918 GCA_964560795.1 uncultured Anaerolineales bacterium
AACGCACAACCGTCGGCTTAGAAGGCCGGTGCTCTATCCATTGAGCTACGGGAGCTTAATCTACTTACACTCAGGGCAAGGGCGGATTCCTTTATAAACTCGTACACCTGAAATGGTGCGCAAGATTGTCTGAGCTGGGCGATTTAATTTTTCTCCCAGCTCTCCTGCAGTCATATGCATATTACCATTAGCTAAGAAAAGCCGAAATATCGACTCGACCAAAGTTGTTCTAGCAGTGATGAAATCTTCAGTTTGAGCGCAGTGACTAATCAAGATATGCTGGAGGCCATCGACTCGCTGCACTTCAGCAGTCTCGGGATCAACCCAATCTACTTTTTCATCACTTTTCAAATCAGCAAATTTATCCTGGTGCTCTGGGCAAAGAGAACTGCGCAGGTGAACGCGCCACTCGCGGTCATTTTGACTCCACCAGTCAAAATCGATATGAAAAGGAGTATCTAATGTCGGCGTGACGAGGCTATAACGTTTGGTTTCAGTCACCGCAGAACTCCTAATACTACATTGATCTATGGATAATTACGATCCGGCTGAATCATCAAAGCGAAAATGAAGATCGCCAACATGCACAAACCAGGGCCGTGAGTCCAACAAAGTCATAATTGGTCCCGGTGGGACACGCCGCACCAAATTCACAGCAGCATATAATTCGGTAACATGGACATGATTCTGTGGATTCAGTTTGGTAAGCTCTCGGGCTACGTCGGCGACAACACGCTCGAAAGGAGGTGGTTGTTTCTTTCGTTTTTCCCAAACACTATCCAGTGCATTGACGTCAGGCACCATAACGCCCATGCGTTCGTCATAGGTTGCCGAGACAACTTGCTTGAGAGTGGCAAAAACAACACCACCATCAGCACCAACCAGAACTGTGCGCACCCAATCTCTGCGAGATCGTTGAGATTCAACTTTGACGATCACTTCACCGGGACGATTTCCACGCTGCACTAAAATTGTACTGCCAGGCATCAATTCGTACTTACGATACCACTCATCGAGCCCGATTACATAGCTGCCATCACGCACCACCCAGCCAGGGAATTTCTCACCACTATCGCCATCTACAAGCGTAAACAGAATTCGTGGGGCATCATAAGCCGTGGGAAAAAATGAGCGAATACGATGTGTCAAGGGAAGCGCTCCAACGCGCCAGTGGGGGTATAGCAAATGGATCTGTACACTCTCATCATCCGCTGCTGGATCACCGTTTGGAGATAGTTCATCATCCAGCCGACTCTCAAGAGCCAACATCTCTGGGCTTAGAATATCGCGGTCATACTCCACTTCACGGTAGCGCAATTGCTCAGGAATCTCACGGACACTCTCAGGTTCCAGACGCTGCAAATACCACAACACCTTTCCTTCGGGACCTACCTCATCAAAACGAGGATCATCTTGAAGCGCCAAATCTAAAGAAAACTCAACCAGTTTCGGGTTTTCATTCGAAGGCAGTTCGACCTGATCAATCAATGTTTGAGTGGGTACTGGCCCACCACCAGACATATCCAGTACAGCTTCGGCCAGGTTCAAATGACCGGTATTGACATCGACCAACAACGCCCTGGGGAACCAGCGGCCGGCGATATAGACAAAATCATCATTCTCTTTGAGACCTTGCTCTAAGCGCTCAACCAGGAAATCTTCATATTCATCCAGGATCGATTGAACCGTCGGGCCATCTGATTCTTCAGCCACTTCATAAGGATTGTTGAGAGTGTGGTCTTCCAAACCAGAAGCGAATTCGCGTTCCTCGCCATTCTCAAACCGAACCTTGATAACAGAAAAATCACCCGAGTCTGGATTATGTCCATCCCTAGAATCAATGACCTCTGCTTGACGCCAATCGAGTGCAGGAAAAACAACTCTCTCTTCGAGTGCGTACTGCTCTTGTGGCAAATAAACATTCCCACCAGCTAAACGCTTCTCTTCAATCTGCTTTAATTCTCGTTGAATTCGATCTTCTACTAAGGAAGTAATTAACTCCTGCGGTGTGAGCGGAGTTTCGGTATCTAATAGATGACCGTAAAGGAATTCTATATCATCATCTTGAAGTTCAAAATCATCCCAATAATCATCCTTTACGGATAGTGTTGCTAAAACCATACAAAGCCTCAACTTACATAAGAAATTTCATCGCTCAAAAGAGTAAATTGCCTTTTTAAGCGGCTACTATTATACTCTACCCTGAGTATGAAACAAGTACCTGGCCTGCCCAATGAAAGAATATGCGAATTAAATCGCATCAATGTGTGACGATTGACATTGAGCACAGCTCATGCAGGCATGATTTTTAATGATTGGTAGATTTTCAGGAGATTTTCAAATGGACAGAAAGAAATGGGTTGTGGCTGCCAAAATTCCTGGCGAATTTCAGGCAGAATTGATTCGTGGTTTATTAGAAGCACAGGGTTTGAACGTTTACCTGTCTATTGAGGGGGCTGCTCGGGCGATCGGGATTACAGTTGGATCGTTAGGCGAAGTCGATGTCATGGTTCCCGAGGAGGAACTCGAAGAAGCCTTGGAAATCATCAACAGTTACCATGCAGGCGAATTCGAAGACTCATAATACACATCAAATCGCCAGAATTATTTCGTTGTTCTAGGGAAAACTCAAATTGCAGCCGGTTAGGGATACTCCTGGGAAAGCCAGTCCATGGGGTCAACCTGCACGCCACCGACAATAATTTCCCAGTGCAAGTGCGGACCAGTCACCCTGCCCGTCTCTCCAACTAATCCAATCACCTGACCAGTTTCAACCCAATCCCCCTCCGAAACTTTGAATTCACTTTGATGTGCGTAGGCTGAGTAAACACCCCAGCCATGATCGATAACTGTGGCGTTGCCCCGGACTGTGAGTGGACCAGTATAAACCACTCTACCAGGGGCTGGAGCGTAGATTTCCACTCCTGGCCGGCCACAATAATCTAAGCCGGTGTGGAAGAAGAAATACCCACTCTGATTATAAGAACGTCGATTACCAAAGACGGAAGGAAAACAATCACTGAGGGATTCGGGTACTGGACTGCCCATTTCGCCGTTCCAGTATTTTTCCATGGTGACAGGCGCAACCAGGTCAAACCAGAGTTCACTCTCTGTTTCGTTGTTATGGATATCCGTCGTCTCCGAATCCACTACTAAGGGCGGATCATAAAGATAATCACCAACTTCAACCAAAACTCGTTGATAATAACTGATCGGAGTGCCATCCGACAATACCCCACTCAAACTGAAGGAATAAGCGCCGGGATCTAGCATAGCGTGCACCCCCTGCAAAGTGACAAAGCTACCCTGTGCGGATTGGAAGAAATTTAACTCTCGATCATGGAATTGACCCGTTAGTGAGATGATATCGGGGGCTTCAACTTTAAGCGCCAGTGTTTTCCCCTGGATCAAAGGGAAGGATGTGAATTCCATTCGGGCAAACTCTTCGGGAAAAGCACTTTGATTAAAATCTTCATCGTTGGAAACATAGATTTGCCCGCCAGCAGGCACATCCCACGTCCCGCGCATTTGATTATCTTTCACGAGGGCCCATGGACTTACCCCGTTGGTGATTGCCAATTCCATTAGGGATTGGCCTGCCATCAACGTGGCACGCCCCCCCGAGGGAGTCTGCTCATCCCTCTCAATTTTGGCAACGATCAGCTGAGAGCCAGCATAAGCATCATCAGGGCTGGTAAAACGGTTCAAGCGCAGCAATGCATCCCGAGGCATATCATAGATTTGACTCAGGCTGTCAATATTTTCTCCAAAAGGGATGGTCTTGAACGCCAAGACGCCGCTCAAACCTTCAAAGCCTGGAATTACCAATCGAGTGCCAATGGAAATTTGTCCAGGATCAGCAATTCCATTCTTGGCTGCAAGATCATCCATAGAAATGCCAAAGCGCGCCGCGATCGCCCAAAGGGAATCCCCACTCTGAATAATATAGACTGGTCCATCAGGCTGATCTTCTTGAGCATATGCAATGCCAATGGATGAGAAAACCAGCAGGAACAGAATTGTGCTAATCAGACTTCGTTTCATCAAATTCGATTTGATCTCCTAGGGCGAATTTATCTTGCCAGGTGAGCGGTAATTCTAGCACATACATGGCCGGGGCATCAGGTATATAAACCGGTCGCCACCGGCGTGCCAGACGAATATCTACAACTTGTTTTTCTTTGTTCAACCAAACCACGGTTAAGTCCATCCACATGAAAAGCATATGAATAGCCGCATCCAACTTGCTTTCTCTACTTTGAACGAGCAATAAACCTTCGTCTATTGGCAGCGATCGACGAAAGGATAATCCCCGCAATTGGCAGAGGAAATCTTTACAGTATCGTGCGCGAAGAAGTGGAAAGTCTGGGTTGGATGGGTTGTGAATGATTACCCTACGCATGGTTCGTATGGGGCATAAAAGGGGACGACATCTGCGCTTCTTATGAATTGATATGCGCTCGAGGTCGTCCCAATTGGTTCAGTTTTAGATTACCTGTTTTTTCTCAGGTTTTTTGCTTTTCGAGGAATCGCTCTACACTTTCAACTAAATCCTCTGGTTTAAACGGTTTGGTGATATAGTCTTCCACCTTGGCGATATGTAAACCAAGTACTCTGTCGATGTTTTGTGCCTTGGCTGTAATTACAATAACTGGAATCTCACTGGTAGTTTTCTCATCTCTCATCAGTTGGAAAACTTCCCAGCCATCGACATCCGGCATCATCAAATCTAGCAAAACTAAATCAGGAAGTTCAGATTTAATAATCTCCCATCCTTCTTGACCGCCAGATGCACCACTAACAGAGTACCCCTTTCGTTCGAGGATCAACTTAACAAGTTCGATCATCTCAACGTCGTCTTCAACATAGACAATATGACGGCCCGGTTCTGCCATTTATGCCTCCAATAAGGTTCCTTATGAGAGAAAGTGTACCACAAGCCCCCCCCTCTTGCCACGCTATATAGCCTGGACTATAATCCTACGGCGGACGAAAAAAAAACGTCCCACCACCCTAAGATACCAATAAATCACGAGGCAGAATATGATTGACGTAAATGAATTGCGCAAAGGCGTAACCTTTGAGATCGATGACAAGTTGTATAAAGTATTGGAATATACACATCACAAACCTGGGCGAGGCAAGGCTACGATTCGCGTCAAAATACGAGATTTGCGCAGCGGGAAAATTGTCGATATGACCTTCAATTCAGGCGATCGTGTACAAGATATCCGGCTGGATCACCACGATGTGGAATACCTTTACGGCGACGATGAATTCTATTATTTCATGGATCTGGAAACCTATGAACAGCCAGCCATCTTGAAAGAAGTACTCGCCGAAGTAGCCCCTTACTTGCTGGAAAACATGAAGGTAAAACTGACCTTTTTTGAAGGCGAGCCCATTGACATAGATCTCCCCACAACGGTTGATCTCGAAGTCACCAAGGCAGATCCCGCCGTGCGTGGCGACACTGCAACTGGTTTGACCAAAAAGGTCACTGTACAAACCGGCATCGAAGTGGAAGTTCCTGCCTTTATTGAAACTGGCAATATAATTCGTGTCG
The DNA here is from genome assembly GCA_964560795.1 of uncultured Anaerolineales bacterium. Lineage (GTDB taxonomy): Bacteria > Chloroflexota > Anaerolineae > Anaerolineales > UBA11858 > NIOZ-UU35. The sequence goes on from CAZLNX010000084.1 coordinate 5,567, forward strand.
ATACTCGCAACGGCTCCTACGTCACACGTGTATAGCTGAACCCCTTACTCACAATTTGCATCACCTTATGGCCACCCTAATCGGTGGCCATTTTTATATGACTAATTTTCCCAGGGGGATGCTGCCGTCGATATCCGCCTCTTCAGCAATTTTCCGAGCTAATCTCTCGTAATAACCAAGTTCACATTCGATATCTGGGTCAACCGATAATTCTGGCAAATTCGATGGATACGAGTGATACTTGGCGTGCAGATAATCCAATGTTTGCTCATAATAGCTTTCCAGGCTGCCGCCCTGAATGATAATAACTTGTGTCATTGCAATCTCCTTGTTATTTGGGCGGCACCAGGATGCGAACGATTAAACTCCTACTCTCTATACCAACACTTTAGAATCATAAAACGCGGCAGCTACAAACGAACTACCGCGCAGACCTTAGATATGATGCTGGCATTAAGAAAAAAACACAGAAGGAGTTCTGATATAATGAACATGCCTGATTTCGCCAATCGTGGAATTAGGCAGTGACACCCTCAGTTTCTAGGCTCTGGGTGTCACTTTATTAAGCTCTTTATTATTATAGAACTTATGTTCTAGTTGTGTCAAGCTAGTTTGAAATCTTTAAGTTTTTCAAGAGTAACGAAGTAGATACGCGGTTTTCCTCCCTATTTCCTCGTGCTATAATCTCCCCCATGCGTACACCAGCCGGAAAAGAATGCAGCTATTTTTATGGCGATTACTATCGCGGCAGAGAACGCGAAGAATGTCGCTTATTGTCCACCGCCAACCCACCCCAAACCTGGCAACCCAAATTGTGCTTCAAATGTCCAGTTCCTGAGATTCATCAGGCCAATGCCTGCGAACATATGCAGCTCAATGCTCGCGTTCAACGTCTCTTTTTTATCATGCCACCCGAAGTGAAGGTTTCGGCCCACTGCACGAAATCACAGCAGAAAGTCTCTGAGCCTCATGTCGGCTGCGGGCAATGTCACAGCTTGCCCTCCATCTTCACTGGAGAAGCCCTTGACCCTGACACTACTGATTGACCTCGACGATACCCTGCTGGGCAACAGCATGGACACATTTATCCCAGCTTATCTCAGCGCCCTGGGAGAAACACTCGCCGACCATATACCACCTGAAACTACTGCTCGAACCCTAATGCTTGCCACCCGGCAGATGTTCTCTAACAATTGTCCAGATCAGACTCTCGAAGAAGCTTTCGACCCGCATTTTTATCCTGCCTTGGGGGTAGAAAAATCACAAATAATTGGGGAAATTGATTCCTTCTACGAAGATGTTTTTCCCACTCTGAAGAATCTGACCCAGCCGATTCCCGAGGCAGTAGAATTCATCGAATCAGCCATCGAGCGTGGTTATCGCATTGGGATTGCAACCAACCCGCTTTTCCCTCGCACAGCCATCTTGCAGCGTCTAGCATGGGCTGGTCTCTCCCCCGAAAAATATACCTTTGATTTAATCCCTGCGTACGAGGATTTCCATTTCGCTAAACCCAATCCAGCCTATTTTGCCGAATTTTTGGGACGGATGGGCTGGCCCGAGGGACCGGCTCTGATGATCGGTAATGATTCCGATCATGACGTGCGCGGCGCCCAGGGTTTGGGGTTGCCCGTTTTCTGGATTTCAGATGGGTCTGAGGCACTCCCAAAGGGGGTACTGCCCCCGAACAATTCTGGCTCACTCGAAGATATACTCCCCTGGATTGACAGCGTATCACCTGAAAAACTAGAACCCAATTTCGACTCTACCAGCGCTCTGGCCGCCAATCTACGCGGCTGCGCCGCCGCGCTACATAGTATGGCAACTGCATTCCCAATTCATCTCTGGAATGAGTGTCCAGAACCTGAAGAATGGTGCCTGACGGCGGTATTTTGCCATCTTCGTGATGTTGAACGCGAAGTCAACCTTCCCCGGCTGCAAGCCATCACAACGGGGGATAATCCCTTCATTATCGGCGTCGACACTGACGCCTGGGCTGATGAACGCGAGTATAAAGATCAGAACGGCCCGACAGCTTTGGATGATTTCATTAAGGCACGCGTCGAAACACTCCAATTGCTCGATCAACTCAGCGATGATGATTGGCAGCGTCCAGCACAACACGCTATTTTTGGTCCGACAGATTTGAAAGAATTGGTGGGAATCGTGGCGGCACACGACCGACTGCACACGCGGCAGGTTTTCGAGACCATCAACACGATCCGCGAGAGCGTAGAGCTGGGATCGTAAAGCGGAAAGCGTGGGGTTTATGACAGTCGAAAAACACCCATTCCAAAACAAGATCACATTGGTAACCGGCTCGGGTCGCGGAATCGGTCGCGCCATCGCCCTTCATTTTGCTCAACAGGGGGCTGATGTGGTGATCAACTTCTTCCGCAACCGGGCACCCGCTGAAGAGACTGCTGCCCAAGTCGAAGCCTTGGGACGCCGCGCTTTAGTGGTCAAGGCTAACCTCGGTGATCTTGACGATCTCAATCGCCTCTTCGACGAAACCGAGACTGTCTTTGGCGGCTTGGATATCTTTGTCCATAACGCTGCCTCGGGTTTCAACCGCCCCGCTATGGAACAGCGCCCCAAAGGCTGGAGCTGGTCGATGAATATCAACGCCCGCCCGCTGCTCTTCGGCGCCCAGCGTGCCGTCCCATTGATGGCTGCTCGCGGCGGTGGACATATCGTTGCCATCACCAGCGCAGGTTCTCAGCGCGTGTTGCCAGATTATGTCAGCGTTGGAGCCAGCAAAGCAGCCCTGGAAGCGGTGACACGTTACCTGGCCATCGAGCTAGCTGAACAGAATATCGTTGTCAACGCCATATCACCAGGCATGGTACTAACCAAAGCCCTGGAACATTTTGATGCCATCAAAGAAGATGAAAACTTGATCGAACGTGCAAAATCTCTGACCCCAGCAGGACGACTAGTCACGCCAGAAGATGTTGCTGAGGTGGTGGCCTTTTTATGCTCCCCCGCGGCAGATATGATCCGCGGTCAGGTGATTGTTGTGGATGGGGGGTATACTTTGCCAGTGCCGGGGGTGGTTCAGTAGCCAGTTTCCAGGTACAACAAATTGCTATCAGTAGTTGGAAGAATCCAAGACTTCCGAAGTTTTCAAAACTTCGGAAGTCTTTTATCAATTCAATACTGCCAATAATCCTGTCACCAAATCTGTTGTTGAGGGCTTTCGTCCACCTTCGGCAGCGCAGCGATCTTGGATAGCGTCGATAATGGCTATGCGCATATCTTCGGCGATGGCTACATCTACACCAGGAAATCCATAAGCCAGCACAGCACGTGAATCCTCAGGATGCAAGCCCCCATGGATACCAGTGATGGGCGCTCCGAAATAAAAACCATCGGCGTAGTTGCTGATTAATAACAAGTCACCAGTCATGGGGCTTGTCAGATTATTCAGGCGATTTACTGGATCGATATAGAGACGCTCCGGCGGAGCGTCTCTACCGGTGGAAAACCAATCTTCTAGAGAGACAATATCACCGCCAGATGTCAGGGCCTGATAAGGCGCGTACCAGCCATCTTTCTCGACATTCCGCACCAACACCCCGGCTAAGGCCCCTTGAACTTCGGCTGCATAACGACCTGTGGCATGGGCTTCCCAAAAAGCACGACCGACAGGGAGCACATCACGCAGGAAATCGGGGGAATCAGCCCAACGTCTGCGCCGGTTCTGCAGGTAGACATAAGCTAGGCCACCATTGGAAGCTACGACAGCATCACAGTCAGGGTCTTCGCCAGGGTAATCGTGGACATCTAATCCCAGGGCATCGAAGAGATGGCCCAACTCGCGCTCGAAGGGAAAAGCTTGGCGCAATGAATGGCGGTCATCGGGGATGACTTCGATCTGGCCATGGTCGGAAAAAATTACCACAAGTAGAGACGCAGCATGCTGCGTCTCTACTATGGAATCATATAATTCGCCGATCATGGAGTCAATGTGGTTAACCAGGTAATTCATCTGCGCGCCAGGACCATGGATATGGGATTCGTGATCAAGGCCAAGGAAATGGATGGTGAGTACTTCTGGTACGCCATACATATTCAGGTAGTTGAGAGTGTCTTCCAATATTCGTCGGTCGAATTCTTCAGAGCTGAGACCAAAGAGGTTGCCCCCTTTTGTAAAACGAGCCAGATCCGCCAGCGAGGGCTTGATCCAGGTTTCAGTTCCAGTGGCATACATATTGCCGGCCACCACGGAGCGCCAACCCCGTTCCCCCAATTGTTGGTATAGGGTGGGCTTTTTCAGGCATTTAGCAGCCAGCCCGTCGGTGAAGACGCGCACAGCATCGTCGGCAGCCAGGGTGTCACCGACATCGAAAGCATAATGGCGCGGCACACCCTTGCTGTAGGTTCCAAACCGGTCAAAGAATTGGTTACCAGGAATACCATGCTCAGCAGGATGAGTCCCAGTAAACAGGCAAGCCTGGGAACAAAAAGTAATGCTAGGGGCAGGTGCCAACACAGGGATCTGCGCGCCACGCGCAACTTCAGTTCCGCCAAGCAATTGGACAATGTTGGGGATGCGCTCACTCTTCAATGCCGCGGCAAACACATCAGATCGCAATCCATCAATGTCAATCAGCAAAATGTGAGAGAAGCTTGTCATCAATCACCCACAAGAATGGCTCGCGCTGGTGCACCATCGCTGTCTTTGATTTTTAATGGCAAACAGTAAAGGGTATACTCTCCTGGCTCAATGGCGGAGAGATCGAGGCCTTCCACAGCGATGATCCCTGCCCCCAGCAAGATGCGGTGCGTGGGAACACTGGCGCGAAAAGGTGCCACGGATAGATAATCCACACCCACCAATTTGACCCCATGCTCAACCAGCCATTCAGCAGCTTGTTCATCGAGGGCGAGGAAATCTTCTTGAAAGGTATTGTTTCCGGCAGCCCACCAATTTGAATTACTCGTCTTTAGCAACAGGCGAGTGGTTCCGTTGGGAATGTCAGCAGCTTGTAAATCGTCAACTGTGATATCCACATCGACATCGGGTAAAAATACCACCGTGGTCGGGCCATTGAGAATATCAAGAGCCAGGGATTCTACTGTATCGGTGTCGCCGCCCATGAAGTGGAAAGGCGCATCGACATGCGTACCTGTATGCACACCCAGCGACATATGCGTGACGTTGGCATCGGCACCATCTTCCATTTTGCTCACTCGTTCCAGTTTAATTCCCGGATCGCCGGGCCATGTGGGCAGTTCAGGACTAATCGTTAGAGAAATGTCATAAATTTTCATGGATTCGCTCTCACAAATTGCAGGATTCAAGCAATGACTAAAATTGCCGGTTATCTAAATCGGGAACGTGATACGTTCCAATGTGAAACGTTCTAACGCTTTCTGATTGATGGTCACCCCCAAACCAGGTTTGTCGGGCACATCAATGGTGCTATCGGCGTTGAGCGTGAAGGCTTCGTTGGTGATGTCCTCGCGGTAATATCGCTCCGTTGCCGAAATATCGCCTGGGAGCCTGAAATTAGGCAGCGAGGCGAGAGCCAAATTGGCGGCACGACCAACACCGGTTTCAAGCATCCCCCCACACCAGACGGGCACATTCTGATCCTGGCAAATGTCATGGATAGCCATCCCTTGGCTGATCCCACCGACCCTGCCTGGCTTGATATTCACAATCCGGCAAGCGCCCATCTCCAGAGCCTGGCGGGCGTGGCGAGGGGCGGTAATGCTTTCGTCCAGGCATAGGGGCGTTCGGAATTGTTTCTGCAGACGGCTATGATCCCAAAGATCATCTTCGGCCAGGGGTTGTTCGATCAACAACAAACCGTAGTCATCCAAAGGCAGCAGTGCAGATGCTGTCTTCAAAGAATAAGCAGAATTCGCATCTACCTGCAAGCGCAAATCAGGGAAACGCTCACGGACAGCTTGAACTTCACTGACATCACGCCCGGGCTTGATTTTGAGTTTGACACGGCAATATCCCTTAGACAAATATTCTTCGACAGTTCCGACAAGAGTTTCGGGAGATTCCTGCAGCCCTACAGAGACCCCGACTTCCACGCACTTCTTTGCACCCCCTAATAGCTGGCTCAGCGGACTCCCTTGGGCCTGACCCTGCAAATCCCAAAGCGCCATCTCCACCCCGGCTTTTGCCATTTGATGGCCGCGCACATGTTTTACCAGGTTTTGGAATTCCAAAGCACTATGAATTTCCTTCCCCAAAATCGCAGGGATGATGAAATCTGGCAGGATATGCCAGGCAGTGCCACAAGTTTCCCAGGCGTAACCTGGGTCACGGTCAGCTACGACTTCCCCCCAGCCGGTTATTCCTTCGGAGTTGATCTCAACGATTATACAATCTCGGGTATCAATACTTCCAAAGGAAGTCTCAAAGGGTGCGACCAGGGGCATACGGATGTGGTAGAGAGCGATTCTGTCGATTTTCATAGTTTATTGGTTGGATATTGGATGATGGAGATTAGAGTGTGCTCTCTCCATGGCTGAGCACATAGAAGCTGCGCGGCTGAGGGCCTTGCTCAAAAATGAAGTCGGTGACAAGATAGCCACCCGTAAATAGATATTCAAATATTTCTCGTGTTTGAAGCCGCCATGCCAGGGCGATATCGGCAGCGAATTCTTTGATGTTCTGAATATCAAAGGGGATTTCAACAAGGAGCAAAGGGACTGGAAAGTCTGGATGTGGGGGCGAAAAAGTTGCTGGCGCTAAAATTCCAGCATCGTTTTCTACTGTGGGGTTGATAACCACCGCACCCGAACTAATGAAATGCTCTAAACCTAGACGACTGCGCTTCTGTTCATTTAAACGCTGTTCAACGCGTCGGCTATTTAGCCACCAGTCCACTTTGAAGCGATCCGAGGGAAATCCAACGTTCAAACCATCGCGCATCTCGCCGTAATACTCAGGGATGTACGTGTTGCAGACTGCACCTAATTTAGCAATATTGAGATTGGCATTTCGGCTTTGCAATGGATCATAGGTCCAATTGATATGATCGATGCCCTGGTTTCTCACCATTTGCCATTGTGCACGTTTCAGCGCAAATCCCAAGCCTCGGTCACGATAATCCGGGTGAATGCCAGCCATGTGAGAGGCGTGCTTCAGACGGGGTCCTGAGGGGGTTTCTACCACCCCTGGAAACCCGAACACAAAGCCCACTAGCTGATCGTCATCATATGCGCCAACAAGTATTCCACCATTATTCGTAACTGCCCGCAACATGTGCACGGGCACAATTTCGGTTTCATCGCCTGGCCATACCAGCCGCTCCAACGCTTCTACTGCGGCCATTTCTTCGGGAGTCTCTAGAAGACGAATATCAATTTCAGCCATATCACCTTCGCCGACGAAAAGCTGTTCGCAGTAAATGTAATCGCCAATCTTGCCCCTCGAGATATGCCAATCGATGAGAGAAGCGCGACGGCATAAGATTAAAAACGCGCGGAATGGTATCTAACGGGCAAGTTCGATTGGTCGCCATATAGTCCAACCAATATACAGATACCGGAGATGCCGGCAGCGCATACTCGAGAAAAACAGTCAAAGCACGCATATAGGGCGGAGACATCGACACCAAGGTACGGTTGATACCCAATTTGGTCATCACATTCTCTACAACTTGACGCAACGCCAAATGTTCAGGGCCACCAATCTCAAATACCTGCTTACGGGTGTTATCTTCTTCTAATGCCCAAGCCAGGCAGGTAACCAAATCTTCCACCCACAGCGGTTGGATGACTGTGTCTCCATCTCCGGGCAAGAAGAAAACAAAGGGAAATGATGACATCAATTGCGCCAAGGCAGTCGTGAAGCCATCATTGGGTCCAAAGACAATAGCTGTACGCATAATGGTGAAGTCAATACTGCTACGGCGGATATGCTCTTCAGCAATGGCTTTGGCCTTTAAGATCGGGTATGCCGATGCGCGGTCTGCGCCCAGGTGACTGAGATAGAAGAATCGATCCACACCGGCATCAAGGGCAGCGCTGAGAACGGTCTGCGTGCCGCGCACATCGACGTCCAACAAGTCGGCTTCCACCCCACTGCGCTCAACGCCGGCCAGATGATAGATGGTATCCACTCCCATCAACGCAGCGCGCAAACTGCGCTCATCTCGCAGTCCAGAAACCGCAACCTCCACCGGAACTCCAAGCGGCAAACGCGGAGATTTCTGCGAAGGGCGGATCAATGTGCGCACCTGATGACCGGCATCTACAAGGTGTCGGATCAATGCCTGTCCGACAAAACCAGTGCCACCAGTTACAAGGATCATGCTGCGCATTATAGCACGTCGATACTGGCACGCGCCTTGCACCAAGATGTGTGTAGCACTCTTGTTTCTTGTCAAACCAACAAACCACCCACCTTGCAAACCATGAACCGTCTCGGCTTCCACTTCTTCCCTGATAGCCTGCACTACCAGAAAAGCGACCTGCAAACCTGGCTGCCCAAATTGAAGCAATTAAAGGCAGGATGGGTAGTTCTGCATACGCCCGTCACAAGAGCAATCCCTGAAAATTTTATCCTTGGGCTGCGAGAGGCGGATATCGAACCCATACTGCAATTTTATTTCTCGCCAGAGAGTATGCCACCACGCAGCGATTTTGAGATGCTTTTCAGAGTATATGCACGCTGGGGAGTTAAGTATGTGGTGTTGTTCGACCGCCCTAACATGCGCAGTACATGGGGTGAAGCATCATGGGCCCAAAGTGACTTGGTGGAACGCTTTCTTGATCTTTACCTTCCCCTGGCAGAGACCTGTCTACAATCTGGACTTACTCCCATTTTTCCACCCTTAGAGCCCGGCGGCGATTATTGGGACACAACTTTCCTCAAAGTCGCCTTAGAAGGTATAGGAAGGCGTGGTTATCAGGTTCTACTCGACAAGCTTGTCATTGGAGCTTACGCACAAACAACGGACCGCCCACTCAATTACGGCAAGGGAGGCCCAGAACACTGGCCTGGCGCACAGCCCTATCTCACACCTAAGGGAGAGCAAGATCAGCGGGGCTTGCGGATCTTTGATTGGTATGATGCCATTGCAAAATCTGTATTATTGGAGTCGCGGCCGATCTTCCTATTCGGATTAGGGAGCATGAGTGAACCTGAGAAGACCTTCCAGGTGATCCAACTGCTGTGTGGAGAAACCATTGAAGAGCTGGAACCTATCCCTGAGGTTGTGTTGGGAGGCGCGTTCTGGCTGCTGGCTGCCTCCGAGGGGAGTCCTGCAGCCCCTCACGCCTGGTATCAACCTGATGGTTCCGTAACGCCGATTGTGGAGCAAATGCTGAAACGGCAAAGCACAAACCCCAAAAACGCCTCACCCACCCCGACGGCGTCCCAGGCTCGCCCCATCAACCATTATGTTTTACTGCCTGCATACGAATGGGGCATCCCTGACTTCCACCTGGATGCCCTGCGTCCCTATATCAAAACGCACCAACCCACTATCGGATTTTCCATTGAAGAGGCAGCCAAAGCCCAGCGCGTCACCGTGATCGGATCGGAAGAGGAATACTCAGAAGATGCTCTTCGCCAATTGCGCTCGAAAGGCTGTGTCGTCGAACGCATTCATGGCACAGCTCTTGCATCAGAAGCAGCTAAGCGAATGTAGCCAATTTACCGGAGCAGAACATGACTGAAAAACCACATACCGCACCGACAAAACCGACCCGCATTTCACCACCTGTACACCAGCCAATCATCAAAGTGTTGGGTTTGGGCGGAGGGGGCAGCAATGCCGTTGACCGCATGCTGGAGTTAGAGTTAAGAGGTGTAGATTTCATCGTTGCAAATACCGATCAGCAAGCACTGTATAACAGCAACGCACCGACAAAACTCCAGCTTGGTCCCAAGCTAACGCGCGGCCTGGGTGCCGGCGGACGGCCTTCGGTGGGAGAGGATGCAGCCATTGAAAGCCGCGATGAATTGGCCGCAATTCTTCAGGGGGCGGACATGGTTTTTCTTGCTGCAGGGATGGGCGGTGGTACTGGAACGGGTTCGATCCCTGTCGCGGCTGAAATTGCCAAATCGCTTGATGTGGTCACTATCGCAGTCGTAACAACGCCTTTCTCTTTTGAAATGGGTCGCCGTCAATTGAACGCCATGGAGGGGCTCAACAAACTTCAGCAGCACGCCAACACCCTTATCACCATCCCCAATGACCGACTACTGTACGCCAGCCCCAAAGATCTTCCGCTGGACACGGCCTTCCGCCTAGCTGACGATGTGCTGCGTCAGGCTGTGCAAAGCATCACCGAGCTGATCACCGAACCCGGCCTGATCAACGTAGATTTCGCCCATATCCGCCGCATGATGCACTTAGGCGGCGGCGCGCTGATGGCCATTGGGCATGGTAAAGGAGAGAACAAAGCGCTCAAAGCGATCCAACAAGCATTGGATCACCCCCTGTTGGAAACAGTCTCCCTTCATCGGGCTGCGGGCGTGATTGCCAACTTTACCGCCAGTGAAGAATTATCCCTGTTGGAAATCAGCGAGGCGCTACTATTTCTACAAGATCAGGCAAATCCGGATACCGAAGTCGTCCTGGGCACCACACCAAAAGAGCATATGGGAGACCGCGTGCAGGTCAACCTGGTTGTTACCGGTCTTGGCGCCCCGACACTCGAAGAGGTGCTGTTGGGAGTCGAAAAACAACATCAGACTTCCACAGCGTTCCAATCTTCTGTCTCGCCTCCCATCGAACAAGCTCATCCCAAGCCTGTTTCACACCCTGTCCCATCGATCTCTTCCTCCGACCTCGATATCCCAGCTTTCTTGCGACGCCAGAGCCGGGTAATCAATGGGTAAGGACCTCACCGTGGATGCAAAGACTATTAAAACAATCACGCTGAAAGTTTCTCGAAAATTCCCCGAGGTAGCAAATATCAAGCCTCGGGTCAAGAAACAACCCAAACCAGAGAACGCCAAAGGACCAGTCACGCCGAACACATTACTTCTCTATAAAACGCAAATGAAAGGCCCCAAAGGCAAATCACTTCCCCGAATCGTGCGTGTTGTTGTCTCGCCTCAGGGGAAGATTCTAAAAATGACAACATCAAAATGAGAAATTCCTATGAGTATATTACAACGTGTTGAACTCAATTTTTGGCAGCTCATGATCCCTCTGATCCGGGAATCGAGAGTAATCCGATTTTTCGTTCAGATACTGTATGGGCTCTCTAGAAACAAATTCTGGGGCGGCTTTGTCGTCCCCACCACCCTATCAGTGGCGTTAGGTTTATTTATCGGCTATATCGGGGGAGTTTTCAGTACGATCTGGTAGATCTATGAAACCACCAAAGATAATTTCCAGCTCAATGGTGCTGCTCACATTCCTGGTTGCACTCCCATCCGTAGTTTTTGCACATGATGGGCTACCAGGAACACCGGGATTCGGTTATGGAGCCTGCCTTGACCTGGAAGGTCGCCATATCGAATCCGCAATCCGCATCGCTGACAATTATGGTTTGGACTGGATCACTATCGATTTTGATTGGGCTAAATATTGGCCAGACGCGAATACCTCCCCGAATTGGAACACACTGGACAGTGTTATGCACCAAATCGGGGGGACGGATATGGCTGTGATGATCTCCCTTACCAATGCGCCAGCCTGGGCCCTTGACTCTACCGGACCAAGTGAGGCGTGGACAACCGAACTCGCTCTGAGGTTGATGCGTCGTTACCCCGAGGATCTTCTTGCCTTAGAAATTTTCCCAGCCGCTAATACATCTCAAGGATGGGGGACGTCGCCAAACCCAGCAGCATATGCCGAACTGCTAAAAACCATTCACAACAGTTTGGTAAGCGAAGGGTTTGATAATATCCTCATCGCGGCGGGGATCGATCCATCAGCGGGCAAACATGAAGCTCTTAATTTCCTGCTTGAACTTTATAACGTTGGAAGTGCTTCGTACAGTCCGGTGGTCAGCCTGCGATTGCCAGCTCTAGCCCACGATCCCAAGACAAATCCCAACAAAGTCAGCGATCACACCCTACGGTTTTATGAAGAAGCGCGTCAGGTGATGCTGGATAATGGGCATCAGAACGGGCTGATCTGGATTACCCGGTTTGATTGGGAACAAGGTGGAATATCGGACACCAATGAACAGGCTCTTTGGCTGCAAAATGCCTACCTGACCATGCGTTCTCAGCTTTATATTGGTGTCGCGTCCTTTTACTGTCTCAACGACGCCAATGCTTCGACAACCCTGCTCTCTGCTGACGGTGCAGCGACTCCAGTTTTCGATGCCTTAGGTGGGCTAATCGCTGAAGAGAACAACCATCTGACAGTTACACATATTATCGATTTGAGCAAATCCATTCAGAAATACGCAATGAAGTTGGGGCAACCATGAAAATATTGAAGTTTTTCATATACCTAATAGTATTTATCTTCTCTTTATTTGTTGGATTTTCCAAGGGAACCGAGCACAACTATTCCTTGCCTATGAATGTTATCGCTGCAGAGAAATCAACCAACACGCAACTTGAATCACAAGTAGAGCAACAAGAACCTAGTGTACCCTCAAGCGCCCCAACAATGGATGTTGCTCGCAGCAACAATCTTCTTATCATAGGTGTCGACCAAGTAACCGATCCCATTGTGCAACTCCAGGGAGTCTGGCTGGTTGTATATCATCGAGATAATCCAAACCTCAATATCATTCCGATCTTCCCCACGATAACGAAAGACGATTTGATGCGCGACTACACGCTTTCGGGAAATTTCTCTCTCGATGATACGGGCAAACCCAGCGAGGCTTTCTTGAATAGTTTGCGAGAGCGAGAAATCCTCTGGCACAACTATGTTCTCTTGGATGAAAGAGCATTAAATGCCATTACCGAATTACTCGAAATGCCCCGGGCGAGCGATGAAGGTTATCTGCATTCGTGGCAAGATGATCCCAAAGCTTCTATTAATGGTCAACTAGCATTATTTGATCAATTATGCAAGACAATTACTCAGCGGCCACAAATAGATGATATTTCCCCATTCATCATGAATCGCACCCCTTACCTCACTACGGATGTTCCAGTACATCAGATCATCATGGATTGGCGGCTGATAAACACCTATGGGGAAAGTCTGCGCTGTGAATTTCCAACATTGACAGCACATCAAGAATAAGCTATTTTGTTCGATAAGAAAGCCACCTTTTTCTGCTGAGCAAGGTGGCTTTATATGTTTAATCGTTGTAGGGGATACTAGGTAGTGTTGACATTTCAGGCTTTATCAGGAGTATCAGACAATATAAAATGTAGTCATTTCTAGAGAGAAATCTCGGCATGGCTCATTTCGCACGATAAAAAGAGAAAAAACTGGTTGACAAATTGG
>CAZLNX010000085.1:0-18706 GCA_964560795.1 uncultured Anaerolineales bacterium
GCTTTACCCGTCAATTCATGTTTGCTAAACTACTAGGTAGTGTTGACATTTCAGGTATTACAGGGGCAAAACGCACCCCGTAAATTTGTACATTTCTAGAGAGAAATCCCCAAATGTCAACACGGCCTAGTCTTCCCACCCCTCCACAATTTCGATTGTCTCGTCAAGCCAGCAAATGTACATCTCTTCGTACAATTCGCCGAACCGGCGCGAGGCTTCCCATAACTGGGCATCGTCGGCCATATCCGTGCTGGCCGCAAATTGACCGATGACGTCTTTGGTCGTGGTTTGATATTTCTCCAAATCTGCCTGATGTAGATTTCGCTGCAGGCGCAATTGAGTCAAAATCGCTTGGGGTTCCAATTGGGCAGAGAAGAAAATTTTAAGCAGCAAGGTTTCTTTGCGCGGCTCGATGACCATCAATGGCTGTGCCAACCAATCTGCTAAATCTGCCTGCCCCGCCTCGGTGATCTGATAAACGCGCCGGTTGGGGCGGCTTTCCTGGGGTTCGATGTGGGAGACGACCAACCCATCGCTCTCTAACTTCTTTAGCGTTGTGTAGATCTGGCTCTGTTTGGCGTGCCAGAAATTAGATGTAGAAACATCCATGAGCTGTTTCAGGTCGTAACCCGAGGCAGAGAGATAATTGAGAAAACCGAGCAGGGCGTATTTAAGCATAGATCAATTCCTTTATATAATAATATATATATCAAAGTTTCTAATTTGTCAAGAGGAAATTTGTGATCCATTCAGCCAGGAGCTGATTATCTGGTGTACCGCTATCGATCGATGTAGCCGCCAAGCCACAAAGCTTAGGCCCAAAGATTTCTTCACGCGCATCCAGGATTTCGTGCATGATCTCTCCGGTGAACTCAGGATGTCCTTGAATTCCCAGCACTTGATCCTCGATGGTGAAAAACAAGTTCGGGCAGAATTCATTGCCACCAAGCAATTCCGCTCCCAGTGGCAATTGAACGACTTGGTCCTGATGGACAAAGTGCAGAGAACTCTGCGACAAGTCAACTGTCATCCAATCCTTCTTCTCATAGATATTGAATTCCTTCAAGCCCAATCCCCAACCCTTCTGTGATTTCTCGCTGCGGCCCCCGAGTGAGTGCGCCAGAATTTGATGCCCAAAACAGATGCCAACCAGTTTTTTCCCTGCCTGGTAAGCCTCTCGAATGAAATCCCCAAGCTCAGCAATCCATTCGTAGGTGTCATAGACACCCTTCGGGCTGCCAGTGACGAGATAAGCATCACACGCATCAACCGAATCAGGGAATTGACCGTCAGCTACATCATAGCCTACATAGTCAAAGTTTGGCTGAGCCAATTCCAAAAATCGGACATAGGCATCAACGGGGGTATCATTCCATTGGATGATGCTATCTTCAGGGGGAAAAGCGTTTAGGATACCTAATTTCATCTTCTGTCTCCTATACCTATCGCACATTCTTAATCACGAATAAGAAAATCAATTTTCAAATCATATTCGTGGAATTCGTGTCATTCGAGCATATTCGTGATTTACAACTGGCCAGCTTCCATAGCTGCGAGCAAAGCCATTTTCTTGTGCACCGGGTCGGCGGCGACTCGTTGGGATACGGCCTCGGCCTGGCGTTGGGCTTCGGCCTGGGTCTCTTTCTCGTCCATGGTTAGTACTTGTCGATCGCGCATCAAGATCTTGCCGGCAACCATCACCGTCTTGACCTCGTGTCCGCTGCCTGCGTAAACCAGGTTGGGCACGATGGTGCGGATCGGCGTGTCCATGGCCGGTGTCAGGTTGGGGGCTTTCAGATCAACCAAGATCAAATCGGCTTGTTTGCCGGTTTCTAGTGATCCAATCTCATCGCCCAAGCCAACTGCCTGTGCTCCTTCAATAGTCGCCATGCGCAGCACTTCCCAGGCAGGCATCACCTCGGGGTCGCGGGCTTTGATCTTATTGAACAGGGCGGTCAACTTCATCTCGTTGAAAATATTGTTGCAGTTGTTGCCAGGGGCTTGATCAGAACCCAGGGCTACTAATCCACCTGCTTCACGAAACACGCGCGCTGGTGGCACGATTCCATCGATAATCCCGATGCTGCCAGAGCACAAAGCCATCCGGGCCCCGCTCTGGGCAATGAGAACAGTTTCTTCATCGGTGGCCTCGGTCAGGTGGACGGCCAGCAACTGCTCATCAAGATATCCAAGATCATCAAGATATCCGGGCGTTCGTTTCCCAAAACGTTTGATCATCTGGTCGATCTCGCGATCGCCTTGGGCAACGTGCATGTGGATCATCAAGCCCTTGCTCTCGGCCAGGCGTTTAATTTGGAGAAGCTGATCGGCAGAGATCATGTCTGGGGCTTGCGGACCCAGCATAACGGTAATCCGCCCGTCCGCCCCCAGGTGCCAATCGTCCACAAAGATAAAAGCAGCATCTATTGCATCCTGCCCAACAGCATCATCCAAAGGATAGATTTCGCCGACTTTCCAATCTGCCATTCCCCCTGGCGGCATGGCGTTGATCGTAGGAGTCAGCCGAGCTCGGACACCTGCATCTTCGAAGGCTTCGGCCCAACCAGGATATGGCCTGGCAAAATCTACCGTTGTGGTGGTGCCCGCTTTGATGGCCTCCAAAACGTTGAGCCGGGTTCCAGCTAAGGCAGCTTCTGGCGTGATATGTCGCGAGTATGGAGCCAGCGCCATCTGCATCCAGTTGCTGACATCCTGGGCGACACCACGCACAACTGCCCAAGGGGTATGCATATGGCCGTCGATCAAGCCTGGAAGCACTGCGCAACCGCCAGCATCAATGGTCTCTGCGGGCTGGTACTGGGCCACCAAATCGGGTGTAGGTCCAACCGCGGCGATGCGGCCGTCTTTTACAGCTATTGCTCCGTCGGGCACGTAGCCAACGCCCGCGCCCTGCATGGTGAACAGGTGGGCATGAGTAATGAGAGTATCTATGTTTTCAGGCATATTGATAACCTCCATCTGCGTTCATTTTATTCATCTGTGGCTAGTTTTTCTTCTTTGTCGAAAAGACTTTTTACAACTGCGACGATTGAAACCACGACTATAACATCCAAAATCAGCGCCGGAATTGCGAAAATGATGCGCCCCATTATCTCGTCGGCGCGACCAAACGAAATGCTGAAAAACGGGATTGAAACTCCGCCGCTGAACTCGCGCTCGCCTGGCCCAAAGGCAATCCAGTTCAATAGGATGGTAAATATCAGGGGGATGGACAACAATATGCTGGCATGTAAATACGAAAACCAGACGGTTTCATGGAGTGGACTGAACATTGAATCCAAAAGAACAACCATGATACCGGCATTGACGAACATCAACATGAAGGCGACACCAACCCAGTTAGGTCCATCCAATTCTGCTGCGTCGGCAGTCAGCGCAGTGTACAAAAAATTGGCGCTTGGGATCAGCACAAGCAATCCAATCCAGAGAGCGCCTTTGAAGTAAGGTGTATTCTTGTTCGACATATCCTGTCCAGGAGACCCTAAGGTTTTTCGAACCCTTAGGGTCTGATAAGGATTCCTGTTTGCATATTCTAGCATGGGTGTGGCAAACACATTGTCGCCTTCAATCGACGTATTTGTAGAATACGCTTGACAAAATTATATAAACACCGTATATTTACACCGTTTAGTAAAGAGAGGTAAATATGGTACGTCCGAAACGAAGCCAGCAACATCCAAATTTACAATCAGCGATCAAAGAAACTGCCCGGGAGCAAATCGCCAAAAACGGCGCTGCGGCGCTCTCGCTGCGGGCGATTGCTCGTGAACTCAAGATCACAGCTCCAGCGATTTACAACTACTTCCCCCGACGCGATGATCTGGTTACCGCATTGATCGTGGATGCCTACAACTCATTATCTACTGCGCTGGCCGCATCACAAGAGACTGATGAAGTATCGCACTACCAGCGCATTTTGGCCTCGGCGTGCGCTTACCGCACCTGGGCATTGACTCATCCAGCAGAATACAGCCTGATCTTTGGAACACCAATTCCAAATTATCGCGCCCCTATGGAAATTACCGGCCCTGCGGCTGCCCAGAGCATGATCGAACTGATCAAGGTTTTGGACGCGGCTTACCAGGATGGTCAACTCACTTTGAATGAACTAACACCGGCACTCGGTGAAATACTGGAACCATGGGTCGAGAAACTTGGCTACACTGGACCGCTATCTGTGATTCATCTTGCCCTGGCATGCTGGTCACAGATACATGGTCTTGTATCGCTAGAACTCAATGGACACTTAAACGATGTCCCTGAAGACGTCGACGTTGAACCATTTTTTGAGATAGAAATTCGCTCCATGCTTGAGCGGATGGCAATTGAGTAATCAGGTTTTAGAATCGTAATAATGAGAGGATAAAATGAGCTACAAAAAAGTGTTGCTAAACGAGTTTGGCGGATCAGAAGTTTTACAGGTTGTTGCAGAATCCGCCCTACCAGAGCCCGGCATGGGTGAAGTACGCATTAAAGTATTGGCAGCCAGCGCTACTTTTACCGACACAATGGTACGCAAAGGCATATATTACGGGTTCAAGGAAACGCCGCCGCTCTCACCCGGATACGACATGGTCGGCGTGGTAGATAAACCGGGGACAGGCGTCACCGGTCTCGAAGTTGGGCAAATGGTCGCCGATCTGACTGTTTTTGGGGCCTACACCGAATATATGCTCCGCCCGGCAGAATCGCTGGTGCCTGTCCCCGAAGGGTTGGATCCAGCCGAAGCGGTCAGCTTGGTCTTATCTTACATGACCGCCTATCAGATGCTTCATCACAGCGCCAAAGTGCAGCGCGGCCAGAAGATTCTCATCCATGGCGCGGGCGGGGCGGTTGGGACAGCATTGCTCGAATTGGGGGCCTTGCTCGATCTGAAGATGTATGGAACTGCATCCAAATCTAAACACGAGTTGGTCAAAAGCCTGGGCGGAACCCCCATTGACTACAAAAGCGAAGATTTTCTCGCCAAGATGCACGCCATTGGCGGGGTAGACGCAGCCTTCGATGCCATCGGCGGCGAGAACTTCAAACGTTCATTCCAAGCGTTGAAGAAGGGTGGCACATTGGTGGCCTACGGTTTCTACAATCAGGCCATGGGCAAGGGGGGCAATGTACCTGTCGAATATATGAGCGTTGCCCTATGGAATATGCTCCCTAATGGTCGGAAGGCGGCTTTTTATTCAATAGGTGCCCTGCGCGAGAAACAGCCACAGTGGTTCAAAGAAGATTTAACCGCGCTCTTTGAGTTGTTGTCAAAAGGAAAGATCAAACCAGCCATCGAGCGACGCATGAATCTCGAAGATGCTGCTCAGGCCCATGGGCTGATCGAGCAAGCCGCGGTCAAAGGGCGGATCGTGCTAATGATCAACTGATCGTTATAAAATCCCAAGTTTAGCTGCTGCCGCGACCGCTGCGGCCCGTGAATCGACATTCAATTTTTGAAAAATATGGCTGAGATGGGCTTTGACGGTGCGTTCGGTAATATTCAACTGATAGGCTATCTCTTTGTTGCGCGCCCCCTCGGCCACAAGTTGTAGAACTTCATGTTCTCTTTCGGAAAGCAGGTTTTCAGTCTCTGTTTCTTGCGTGGGTTGATCCTGCTGAAAATCTAACACCTGCTGCAAGATTTCCGGTTTGAGCAGCGTTTTGCCGCTGGCCGCGGCCTGGATGGTATCGATCAGTGTCTCGCGGTCGGTATCTTTAAGTAGATAGCCGCGCGCGCCAGCCTTGAGACCGCGCAGCATCAAGTCGTTTTCCTTGTAAGTTGTCAGAATGATAATAGCCAGATCAGGGTGAGAGGCTCTCAGATTTTCGATGGCAGTGATGCCGTCCATGATGGGCATTTGTAAATCCATCAGAACAACATCGGGGGAAAGAGCATACACCTGCGTCAGCGCTTCTTGCCCATTGGCGGCCTCACCCACCAGATCGATCTCAGGGATCGTATTGAAGATCAGGCGCATCCCTTCCCGGATGATGAAGTGATCGTCAACAATCAGGATGCGGATATTGTCGCTCACGCCAGTTCTCCTAAATCTTGTAACGGAAAAACGAATTCAACGCTTGTGCCTTCACCAGGGGTGCTGTGTAGGGAATAGCGGCTGTTGGTCAATTGGGCGCGCTCCTGGAAGCCCTGCAAACCATAATGCCCTGCGGCTGGCGGGGTATGCGGGTAAAAACCGACTCCCCCATCCTGGACGCGCAAGATGAGCGAATCTTTGCTTTGCAGCACCGAAACCTGGGCGGCCTCGGCGCGGGCATGTTTTTGAATATTAGTCAGCGCTTCGTGCAGAACGCGCCGGGCATGATGCTGGATGTGCTGGGGAAGGGGTGTACCAGCATCCAGCTGGATTTCCAGTTGAAATTTCGACTTTCCTGTTGCTTGAAACTGCGTCACCATTTTTTCCACTGTAGTTTGAAAATCTAAGTTGTCATTGCGCAGGTCTTCGATGGCGGCACGCGATTCACTGAGTGTATTACGGGCCCGGTCTAAGGCCTGGAGCAAAACCTGCTCCGCCTGGGTATGATCACGTTGCCGTTGATGGGCTTTGATGGCTTCCAAATTCAAGATCAAACCGGCTACACCTTGCGCCAGGGTATCATGCAGCTCACGGGCCATGCGCTCCCGCTCGGCTTGCAGGGTCAACGCCTCGTTACGGGCGGCATAAGCGGCCAGTTTAGCGTTCGCACTCTCCAGACTCTCTGCAAACTCCTCGGCTTTTTGACGCTCCTTGAGTTGCTGATTGAACACGATCATGATCAGGATGATGAAACCGCCATTGATCAACAACTCCGAAAGATATGAAAGTAACAGATCCGGCTCAACTTTGAGATAAAAAAGTCCCAACAACATCGCCACATAGAACAACCCCAACAGGATCGCCCGCCGGGTATTGCCCCACAACCCGAAAGACTCAGCAATGATCGAGATCGTGCCAGATCCCAGGAAGATCAGGCTAAAGGAATCATGATCTCCACCAGATGGCAGATTGGCAATAGCCAAGATCAGGATTGTCTGCACAAAATAGTAGAACCACCACCAACGCAGACGTTCGAATTGTCTCAGGTTTAGCCAATAAATGCCCAGATGTATCAATAATAGAATGGAACTCAGCACGGCCAATGCAGGTTGTTTAGCTTGCCAAAAGCTTCGAAACCCATAAATTCCGATGCTGCCTAGCAAGATCGTGATGAAAATATAGAAGGGCAAGCCAACATTTCTGTCCTGACGGGAAGTGAAGTCGTCCATATTTTGATTGTACTGCATTTGTACGGCTTTGGTATTGTACAAGTAGACAATGTCCACTTGTACTGTTTTTTCGTCCGGGTTGGACGATGTGCCAGTGTGCGAAAATCGATACACTGAGGGAGAAATTCAAACCACAAAACAATACTGGAGGAACTTATGAAAAACAACCCTGAACTCAAGAAATATATTTGGCTGGCGCTTTTCGCCTTCATGACCCTCTTTGCAGGCACGCGGGCGAATTTCCCCCTGGCAGCCTGGCTGGCACCGGTCTTTGCGATCCGTTTTTTCCGGGATTCGAAACGCGGCGGACGCGCCTTCTTATGGCTCTGGTTGGCAATGGCTGTCCCTACAATCATCGCCTGGAAAGGTGCTACGGCAATGGGTTTCTTACACCCCTTAGCCGAACCGATCTTCTTCATTGTCCTGGCACCTATTACCCTGATTCCCTATGTTGTTGACCGTATCTATTACCGACGTTGGGCGCAAGCTGGCGCATCGCCCTTCTGGCTGACCCTGATCTACCCGATTAGTTTTGCCGCTATCGATTTCTTCTCTTCATCCGGCAGTCCGTTCGGCACCTTCGGCGCTTCAGCCTATTCCCAGGCTGGATTTACCGCCTTGATGCAGATAACTGCCTTTACGGGCATATGGGGCATCCCGTTTATCCTGGGATGGTTTGCCAGTGTGGTCAATTATGCCTGGGAGAATAACTTTCAGTGGATGAAGATCAGGCGCGGCATTACAACGTTTGGCGTGCTTCTGCTCGTGGTGTTGGGTTTCGGCTTTGGGCGTATGGCCCTGGCAGCCCCGGCAAAAGATGATGTCAAAATCGGTGGTTTTTCACTTCCAGGTGACAAGGTAGTTTCAATAATGACCTTGTTCCAGCAGGGTGACCAGGACGCCTTCAATCAAGAAGTGATGGACATGCACGCACAACTCTTATCCCAAACGCGCAGCATGGCCCAAGATGGCGCTCAGATCGTCGTACTGCAAGAAGCTGCCGGGATCGGTTTCGAAGAAGATATCGATGCATTGCTGTCAAACGCCAGCCAACTGGCCCAAGACGAAGGCATTTACATTGTGTTACCCACTGCCACTTTAGACCCGGCTGGTGAAGAGCCGTTTCATAATGTTGTGCGCATCATTGATCCCGAAGGGGAGATCGCCCTCGAGCACTATAAATACGGCGGCACCCAGTTCGAAGGTTCTGTCACCGGCAGCGGCGAGCTGCAAACCATCGAAACGCCTTACGGCACATTGAGCGCCGTGATCTGCTGGGATGCCGATTTCCCAACTAACATCAAACAAGCCGGATCGCAGGATGTTGATCTTCTCTTCGTCCCATCGAATGATTGGCTGGAAGTCCGAGATATACACGCCAATATGGCCACCTTCCGGGCAGTTGAAAATGGCGTGCCCATTTTTCGTCAGACAGGCGCCGGAGTTTCGGTTGTGACCGATGCCTATGGGCGTGTGGTCAATCGCGTGGATAGTTTTGAAGAAAGTAATTCGACTCCCTGGAGCAACGAGCAGATGGTGGCAGCACCTGTAGGCTCCACCGGCACGCTTTACCCACAGATGGGCGACATTTTCGGTGTTGTAATGCTCGTTGGACTGATCGGTCTATTGATTACTGCATGGATTAAGCGGAAATAAATCAAAAAAAGCGATCGCGTACCTTTTTCAAAAACCCCCGACAGTAAATTTTGCCGGGGGTTTTCGACATAGGAATATTTATGTACCACGCACATAAGTGGGCCGCTGTGCATCAATATGTCTTATCCCAAAACATTTGAATGATAGGAGATACCCAATTGGAATTGGGTAAAATTAGATCGCAACATACAAACCAAAAGGAGAGATCATGTACACAATCAACGGCAAAGTCGTCTTACTCACTGGTGGTTCGCGAGGGTTGGGACCGCATATCGCCACCGCTTTAGCCAAAGAAGGTGCAGATTTAGCGCTTACCGCTCGGACAACCGATGCATTGGAGTGTGTTGTTGAAGACCTAAAGCAATTGGGGGTCAGGGCTATGTGCTATCCTGCCGATATCACCAACGCGGACAGCCGACTCAAACTGGTCGAATCTGTCCGAGCCGATTTTGGGCAAATTGATATCCTGATCAACAACGCCGGCATCGAATGGATCAGCGCTTATGCTGATTTAGATCCAGCCGATATCGAGCAGATGATCACCACCAACTTGTTAGCTCCTATGCTGCTCACTCGGATGGTTTTGCCCGAGATGATCGCCAGGGACAGTGGTTATATCGTAACGATGTCTTCTCTGGGTGGCTTCAAAGGCTCGCCCTATTCTGCCACATATGCTGCCACCAAAGCAGGACTGATCGAGTGGAGCGCCGGCTTGCGCTCGGAACTACATCAGACTGGCGTCGGAGCAACAGTAATTTGCCCAGGCTTTGTATCCCAAGAAGGGATGTTCGCCATCCACCACAGAACCGCGCCAGGCATTGTTGGTGAGTCAACTCCCGAGGATGTCGCCAAGGCCGTTGTGCGCACCATCAAGAAAGATCTAAATAAAGTGATTGTCAATCCCAAGCCTGTTTGGCTGTTAAGATTGCTAGATGTTATCCATCCTGATCTCGGGCCATGGATCCTGAGAAAAGCTGGCGTGTACGAGTTTTACCTTCAACTGGCAGAAGGAAATAAGGCATTCATCGAAGAAGGCGGAACTGTATTTGAGAGAAGATAATCAGCAAAGTAATGTCCTTAGGTACTCGTTTCTGACTTAAATCTAAGGTAAGATATATCAGTATTCAGTCAACTGTAAACTATGAACAGTTGTTGACTGCTCACTGCTCACTGTCCACTGACCACTGGAGGTACGAATGCAACCTGATCTGACCAAAGAAATCCTCGAGCTAGTCCGTTTCACATCGACCAACCTGCCCCCAGATATCGAGAAACGATTACGCGCGGCCAAAGAGGAAGAAGAGCCTGGTTCTGCCGCCGAGGGCGCCCTGGACACGATCCTCAAAAACGTAGAAATGGCCCGGGAGAATTCCACACCCATCTGTCAGGATACGGGCACACCGATCTTTCATGTTCATTATCCTGAAGGATTTAGCACGCGGGCACTCAGGAAGCAGATCCAAGCCGCGGTAGTGGAAGCCACACAAAAGACGTATCTACGGCCCAACTCTGTCAATACCATCAGCGGGAAGAATACCGGCGATAATACCGGAGACGAGCATTATCCCACCATCCATTTTGACGAGGTCGATGAAGGTGAACCGCTGGTCATCGAATTGATGCTCAAAGGGGGCGGCTGCGAGAACGTTGGCGCACAGTACAAATTGCCGGATAACCGGTTAGGCGCGGGACGCGACCTCGAGGGTGTGCGCAAAGTTGTGCTGGACGCGGTCAACGCGGCCCAGGGCAAGGGTTGTGCGCCCGGGGCTTTGGGCGTTGCCATCGGTGGGGATCGCGGCTCATCTTTCATCGCTTCGAAGGAAGTGCTCTACCGCCAGCTTGACGACAAAAACAATGATCCCGAACTGGCTGCCATGGAAGAGCGCATCACCGATGAAGCCAATCAACTGGATATCGGGCCTATGGGTTTTGGGGGCAAGACCACGGTGTTGGGCACAAAGATCAAGGGCCTACACCGGCTGCCTGCCAGTTACTTCGTTTCGGTATCTTATATGTGCTGGGCCTACCGTCGACGTAAGATGACCGTCCAGGACGATGAAGTGATATACGAGTAAGTTGGTTATAAAGCAATACAGAAACGTAACGAGTTTTTGGCATCGCTCGTTACGTTTTGGTTTAATAAACTTCTCTAAATGTTCACTTTTTGTCACTCTGAGAGAGCGTAGCGAGCGAAGAGTCTCTAATACAACAATTTCATAGATCCTTCGCTGGCCGTAGGCCCGCCTCCGGCGCGCTCAGGATGACATGCAATTTTGGCTCTCTTCAAATCGTTTCTAAATTGATCAAAGGGGGTTATAGGCTACACGTCATTTCAAGAGAAAAGGAGCCCCTACCATGCAAGCCACTGACATAATATCTCCCGTTACCAAAAAGGAACGTTGGGCCTGGTATTCCTATGACATCGGCAACTCTGCCTACGCCGCGGTAGTCATCCTGGCGATCTATGCAGCCTATTTCAAGGGGCATGTTGTCGGTGGGGCAGAAGGCTCGCGCTTGTGGGGCATCTCCGTGGGCATCGCTATGCTGGTCGTAGCAGTCACATCACCGGTGTTAGGCGTCATCGCCGACTTTGCCGGCAGCAAGAAGAAATTTCTCTTGTTCTACACCATTATGGCCTGCTCTGCCACCGCACTGCTCTACTTCGTTGAAAAGGGTGACATCTTCATCGGCATGCTTTTCTTCATCCTGGCTGAGATCGGCTATCGCAGCGGACAGGTTTTCTACAATTCACTACTCCCCGAAATTGCGGAACAAGAAGAAATGGGGCGCGTCTCAGGCTACGGCTGGGCTATCGGTCTGATGGGCGGCATTGTTTGTCTTTTCCTGGTTTTAGCGCTGGTCATGCTCAACGAGGGCACCTGGATTGTGCGCTTCTCCCTGGTCATCACGGCGGTTTATTTCGCCATCTTCGCTTCTCCCCTATTCCTGTGGCTGCGCGAGCGCGCCGAACCCGAACCGATGCCCGAGGGTGAGAACTATATCACCATTGCCTTCAAGCGGCTGAAAAAAACTGTATCTACGGTGCGAGAGTACCGCGAATTCATCAAGTACATCATCGCCTTTCTGATCTACAACGACGGCATCTTGATGATGCTCAACTTCGCCGCCATCTTTGGAGCGGTCATGTTCGGCCTCGACCAGCAGCAGATCATCATCTTCATGATCATCGTCCAGGTAACCAGCATCGTAGGTGCCTACGTCTCGGGCTGGATGGCCGATCGTTTCAGCGGCAAAGCATCCCTGGTAACCTTCATCTTGTTGATGATTGCATCTGTAA
The DNA here is from genome assembly GCA_964560795.1 of uncultured Anaerolineales bacterium. Classification (GTDB taxonomy): domain Bacteria; phylum Chloroflexota; class Anaerolineae; order Anaerolineales; family UBA11858; genus NIOZ-UU35. The sequence continues at coordinate 12,225 of CAZLNX010000085.1, forward strand.
TCGGCTTGTTCTTCAATGAAACCGAAGTGGGTTTCTACATTGTCGGTGGTGTGGCTGGATTAGCCCTGTCTGCTGTTCAGGCTGTCAGTCGGGCGATGGTGGGCATCCTGGCTCCTCCAGGGCGCAGCGCTGAGTTCTATGGATTCTTTGCCGTAGCGGGACGCACGTCTTCCTTCATCGGCCCGACGATCTACGGCATTGTGGCCGCGGAAGCCGCCCTGTGGTTCGAAGCCCAAGGGGCTCAGGCATCGTTCCTGTGGTTCAAAGCGCTGGATAATGGGGCTCCCTTTGCAGAGCAGCTGGGCCAACGTGTGGCTATTTTGCCGGTGATTGCTTTCCTGGTAGTGGGATTGGTGCTGCTGCTTTTTGTGAACGAGAAACGCGCTCGCGAACAGGCATAATTTATTATCACGAATGAAATCGAAAAACACCAATAGCACGAATAAATTTGCAAAACCTTCAAAATTCCTATCCCCGCAGCAAGCTGACGGGGTATTACGGAATTTTGCCCCTTCGGGTCAGGTTTTGCCCAAGCGTGGAACCCACGTGGCAAGCCACTGGGTATTCTGGTTGAATAATGATATTCGTGTCATTCGTGCTATTCGCTACTATTCGTGATTAAAGGGGAGAAATGATTCACGCATTCCAGTTTGTCCGATACAATATATTCGTATGGATAAAACGCAACGGACTCTCTTTGTGTTGGCTGCCATTTTCCTGGGGTTCTATTCCCTGGCGCTGACCATCTCCCCCGCCGTAGTGGCGCGCTCATGGGATGTAGATTACCGCTGGAGCCATTGGCTGGGTTATTTGGTCTGGGTTGGTAGCTTCGCCATTGCCCACAACGAGAGCACCCGTCGATTATCCCAGCGCGATGCTTATCTTTTACCCCTTATCGGTCTGCTATCGGGCTGGGGATTGCTGACCGTCTGGCGGTTGACAACACGCTTTGGCATCCGCCAAACTATTTGGTTGGCCATCGCACTGGGAGTGCTGATTGCGGGGATGCGCCTGGCCTCACCCCTGAACATCCTGCGCCGCTACAAATATCTCTGGCTTACTAGCGGTCTGCTGCTCACCGCCCTGACCTTGATCTTCGGCACCAATCCCATGGGCTTCGGCCCGCGCCTGTGGCTGGGCTGTTGCGGAGTTTATTTTCAACCGTCAGAACCGCTCAAACTATTACTCATCGTATACCTTGCGGCGTTCTTTGCCGACTGGGGACATGCCTTCGCCCAACATCTTGACATCGATACGTCCGACCCTTCGCCGCGATCTTCGCTAGAAATTCCAAAACTGCGTATTCTTATCCCAACACTGATCATGACCGGCGTCGCCCTGCTGCTCCTACTCGTTCAGCGTGACCTAGGAACGGCATCCATTTTCATCTTCATATACTCGGTGATGATCTATCTGGCCCTGAGTTGGCGCTTGATACCCCTGTTCAGCGCGTTGGGATTGGGATTGGCCGGTGTAGCAGGCTACGCCCTCTTCGACGTTGTGCGCCTGCGTGTGGATGCCTGGCTCAACCCTTGGCTCGACCCTAGCGGGCGTTCTTATCAAATTGTGCAATCGCTGATCGCTGTTGCCAATGGCGGAATCTTTGGTCGCGGGCCGGGGATGGGCAATCCCAATGTGGTACCCGTAGCCCACTCCGACTTCGTCTTCACCGCTATGGTTGAAGAAACTGGTCTGGTTGGGGCGTTGGGGTTATTGGCGCTGCTAGGACTGCTGCTTCACCGGGGTATGCGCATTGCACTACGTTCGCAAGATTCATTCTCACGCTATCTGGCCGCTGGTTTGACCGCCTACCTGGTCGCCCAGAGCGTGCTGATCATCGGCGGCAACCTGCGTTTGCTGCCCCTCACAGGCGTGACGTTGCCCTTCGTTTCCTACGGGGGATCTTCCCTATTGATTTCATTTATAGCAATGTTGCTGTTATTACGCATCAGTGCGACGGGCGACGGGCGACGGACAGCATCTGCACTCCGCACTTTGCATACCGCACCTATGCTCCCCCTCACCGTGCTGCTCTTCACTAGTCTTGCCGCCACCGCCCTGGTCACCGGCTGGTGGTCCTTCCAGCGCGGCCCGGACCTACTCACTCGCACCGACAACCCCCGCCGCGCCATCGCTGATCGCTCTGTGCCACGCGGCGCGCTGCTCGACAGGCACAATACCCCCTTGGTCGAAACCACGGGACAAAGTGGCAATTTCACGCGCACTACGCTGGCTCCCAACCTCGGTCCTGTGCTTGGATACAATCATCCCGTTTACGGGCAGACGGGACTCGAAGCCAGCCTGGACGACTACTTACGTGGGCTTCAGGGGCAGGATCCCATGACGATCTGGTGGCATCACCTGCTCTACGGCCAAACACCCCCAGGCTTGGATGTGCGCCTGACCCTCAACATGGAACTACAGCAAATAGCCGATGAGTTACTCTCCGGTCACACCGGCGCGCTGGTACTGCTGAACGCCGAAAGCGGCGAGGTCCTGGCCATGGCATCTCACCCAACCTATGACCCTAACTTGTTGGATGCTATCTGGGATGAATTGATCCAAAATGAACGTGCCCCCTTGCTCAATCGTGCCATCCAGGGGCGCTACCCGGTTGGTGATATGGAATCGATCTTTTTCCCCGATATAGCTCCCCCTTCCTGGGCGAATCCAATGCCGCTACGCCTGCCTGGGAGCGATGTACCCTATGATGAAGGCGTCACCAATCCACTATCTGTGGCGCTGCTGGCTGGTGCTATTAGCAACGCTGGCATCCAACCCGCACCGCGCATTGCCCAGGCTTACCAGAATCCCACTGGCGAGTGGGTGCTGCTGCCCCCCATAGGAAATCCTGTCGAACTTTTTACCCCCGAGGATGCACAAGCGATAACAGAATCTCTAAAAGACCCCAACACCCCCACCTGGCACGTAACTCTTATCCCCACCGATGAGTCTGTAACCTGGTATATCGGCGGCACTTCATCAGAGTGGGAAAAGGAACCACTCACTCTTGTGATCGTGTTAGAAGAAGTTGATACCCAACTCGCAGAGGAGATGGGAGAAATAATTGTGCTAAATTCTCTGATTCCTTAAATTAGCTTCTTTAGTTTTGGCACCAAGCTGTACTTACGAAAGTGCTTATCAAGTACAGTTCCTAAATAATCATTCCATTCATCTTCACGGTTTGCAGCCAGGCATATTGCCTTAGCCCGCATAAGCCAATCGACAGCGTTATCGTAATTTTTGGATTGGCCGGCGTTCATAATACGTTCAGCTTGTTTTTGACATTGTCGGATGGCCCAGTCGGGATGTGAAGAACAAGAAGCATCTACCACCTGTTCAATCCAGTCATAACCAATATAACTCTCTGTTTCAACAACGCGCATAGCTTTCTCAACCATACCCTCATGCAAGTAAATCTCGATTTTATCGGAAACATAAGATACCTTTTTGAGGGACTTCAACATGCGCGTCTGATACTCAGGCCAATCTTTTCCGGCCAGGGGTTGCACAGACAGGTAATCAGAAAAACTGTTGCTTTCACTGAAAGCAATTTCGGCGGCACAAAGCGCCAAATCAGGTTTTTGGATGGTCGCAGTATCGCGCAGCCACCGGGCCAATCTAACCTTTTGATAGCCTTGCAACGTTAAACCGTGTTCTGCAATCCGCAGGGCGGACTCCATTTCATCCTGCTCCCTTAGCGCTTTTGCCAGCGCCAGGGCTTCGGAGACCGTTGCCATTTGTTCCAGGCCATTATTTACTGCTTCATCCGTGCGGCCTGATTTTGCCAGCATGGTGAGATACAATTCCGTCTGTCCCTCAGCTTCAGCCAAGTAAAGGTATTCCTCTATTCGCCCCTGGCGTTCCAGCACGTTAAGGCGGGCAATGGCCAGATCGTCAGCATACCAGGGAGCTTCACCTTCCCAGGTCCCTTGCCTGGTGATTTTGCCTCGGAGCACTCTCACAAGCGGTGGGTAATCCCACCCTTGTAATACGGCAGCCTGAGCAACATCGAAACCAAAATCCGGGGAATAGTCATCGATCTCTCTCTGCCAAGCTGTAAATTTCTTGGCCCAGGCTTCACGTTCTTCCGACGACATTTCGGCAATCAGCACAGCTTCAGCCCAAACGCCCCCCAGAACTTCAAAGAAACTGCTAGCATCGCCATCATGGTTATCTAAGATGAACCACTCTTCTATATATTCCTCCGAGAGGGCTTCGAGGATCACCAGCGCATTTTGCCCATCACCAGCATGAAGGAAAGTCTCTGCCTGGCTGAGGATCTCTTCCAATTGCTGAACGATTTCACCTACTTGCCCATAGGCTTCGTATGATCTGTAATGGTCATGGCTATGAATGATATTGTGAACCTGCCGCCGGATAGGGGCAGGGTCGATAGGCGTTTGGCGTTGGCGTGGCGAAGTTGATGTTGATACATCGGCAGAAACCTCCGCCATCTGAACGAAATTCTCGATGAAAGCTACAAGCCGGGGATCACGGTTTACAATCTGGGCAATGACTTCCCCCAACTGCTCGCGGCTCAAATCTTCGAGGAGACTTGCTAATGTAGGGCGATCTTCGATCTCTTCAGGCACATATATGGCAGCCAACATCACCGCAACAATATGTTTACAATAGCCGCCCCAATCGTATGGGCAAGAACAATCCGCGTTTATAATACCAGCTTGATCAAAAGTCACGCTGACGCGATAAGGATCGTACTCGCTTCCCTCGACCTCCCCCAGAATCTGATCCCCGCGGCGCTGAATATCGAGAACCGCGCCATCGCGGTAATAATTCTGTCCCCGTTGGAAAGACTGTGAAGATGAATTTTGGCGAATAACTGCTTCGGAAATAGGCATTTTAGGCATTGTCAGATTCCAATCAATAACATTTTGCCACTAAATCACTATCCGGACACTCTCGTGCCCTAATACGAACGAGGCTTACGTAACTGCCAAACGTTCCTGCGAATACCCCTCATATTCTTTATTCAAGACAATTTCCCGCATACGAGCCATAGCGCGATGGATTTCGCTGAAGGTGTTATATAGCGGGGCAATACCCAAGCGGATGTTGTCTGGGGCGCGGAAATCGGGGATGACGCGGACAGTCGATTCTTTAGGTTCGATCAAGGCCCGGTTGATACGGTAGGCCTCGGGGTGGCGCAGGGAAACATGCGAGCCGCGTTTCTCATGGTCGCGTGGAGAGCCTAACGTAAAGCCTAGTGGATAAAGCCACTGTTCAGCCAGGTAGATCAGGTATTCGGTCTGCTGGATGCTCTTTGTACGCAGACGGTTCATGCCCGCGTCGAGAAAGATTTCCAAGGCTGGGTCGATGGCTAGCATTGATAAGACCGGAATGCTGCCCACGCGGAAGCGCGAGATATCTTCGGCGGGGGTGAAGTCCAGGTCGAAATCGAAGGGTTTCTCTGCTGCAAACCAGCCCCACAGGGGCGAGATCAATTCTTTCTGCAACTCTCTGCGGATGTAGAGAAATGCCGGGGAGCCAGGACCACCATTGAGGTATTTATAGGTGCAGCCCACGGCCAAATCCACGCCCCACTCATTTAATTGCAGCGGCACCGCACCCACAGAATGACATAAATCCCAGATCATCATCGCCCCAGCTTTTCGAGCCAACTTTGTGACGCGCGGTATATCGTACATGAAAGCACTCTTGAAGGCCACATGCGTCAGGCTGACCAGGGCGGTATTTTGATCGATGCTGCGCTCGATGGCCTGAGGTGTGATCGAAACTGAATCATCAGAGCGGATCAGTTCGAGCTGATGCTTGTTCCCCAGCATATCGATGATGCCCTGGAGGATGTACAGGTCAGAGGGGAAGTTGAACTCGTCGCTGACAATCTTACTTCGGTCGGGACGCAGGCGCAGGGCTGCCACGGCCAGCTTGAACAGGTTGATCGAGGCTGTCTCGCTGACCAATACTTCATCGGACTGCGCGCCTATCAGTTGGGCGATTTTCTCCCCCAACTGCGTGGGCTGATGAATCCAGCCATCATTCCATCCTTGAATTAAGCGTTCGCCCCACTGACGTTCGACGGCATCACGCATCAGGTCCACCGCAGGCTTTGGTAAACGCCCCAAGGAATTACCATCTAAGTAAATAAGATTAGGATCGGTAATTACAAAACGATCCCTGAAGGCAGCTAGTTCATCCTGAAGGTCGAGTTGGTGGGCGAGTGAAATTTCGGTGGTATTAAATTGCATTGGATTCCTTTTGTCCCTTGACATTAACGTAACGTCATAGTTTAAACTTCTTTTCGAGGTTATAACCATGGTGTACACCGTAAAGCAACTTGCCGATTTGGCGGGCATCAGCCCTCGCACATTGCACTACTACGATGAGATCGAACTGCTCAAGCCCTCTTCGTATGGTGAAAACCGTTATCGCTATTACGATGACCAGGCGATGCTGCGTTTGCAGCAGATCCTATTTTACCGGGAAATGGGTTTAAGTTT
>CAZLNX010000086.1:0-5580 GCA_964560795.1 uncultured Anaerolineales bacterium
GCCGATCGTTGGATCTTGAAGAAACCCTAACCACGATACTTGACAAAACTATGGACGCGCTGGATGCCTCTGCGGGGATGTTATTCATCCAGGATAATGGCAGTCAGGGGCTCAACTTAGAAACCTATCGCGGTATTCCCGCTGAAATGGCCATTAAAGAATCTGTGCTAGCCCCAGGGCATTGTTTGTGTGGGGAGGCAGTTGAGTCGCGTCAGGTATTGTTCGCCACAGAGATCGAAGAAGACCCCCGCTGCACATCAGATATGTGCATATGTGCAGGCTTTCGCTCTGTTGCCTGTGCCCCGTTGCATGTCAATGATCAACTAGTGGGTTTGATTCAATTGGCCAGTCCTATAGCGGGACATTTCTCGGAAGATCAGCATGATTTTCTAAATGCCGCTGCGGCACAAGTTAGTGTTTCTATCGAAAATGCTCGTCTTTATGACGAAGTGCAGTCGTTCAATCTAAAGCTGGAAAACACGATAGCCCAAAGAACTAGTGAGCTAGAGTCGGCGCGCAAATCACTGGCGGAGAAAGCCGCTCAGTTGCAGGGGTTGCTCAGCGAATCATATCGTGTTCAGGAAGAAACCCAGGAACGCATTGCACATGATATGCATGATGGCGTCACGCAAACTATCATTGGTGCGTTGTATGAAATCCAGGCAGCGCAAGATTCGTTGGTAGGCAGTCCGGCGGTCGCTTCAGTCAACTTGTCCAGGGCCAAGGAACTATTAGCTGAAGTCGATCAAGAGATCCGTAGAGTGATTTACGATCTCCATCCGCCGGTTTTGGATATGATGGGTTTAGTTGTAGCTACCAAGCGCTTCGCGACCTCCTTCGGGCCAACTTTCGAAATCGACTGCCGCGTGGATATTGTGGGGGATCAGCGGAGGCTGGATAAGCATACTGAAGTTACCATATACCGCATCATTCAGAGTGCCATGCAGAATATCGCCACCCATTCACATGCTGATCAGGCATGTGTTTTTTTTAATTTTAAGCCTGGTAATTTTCAAATTGTAGTCGAAGATAACGGCAATGGCTTTGATCCCCAAAAAGCCCTTTCTATCCCTGATGAACACTTGGGATTAATTGGTATGAAAGAACGAGCGGAGAGTTTAGGCGCCTCGTTGTTTATCGAATCCCTACCTGGACACGGCGCAAAAATTGTATTTGATTTGCCGTCTCCTCAGTATGTTGTCATTGTTGAGGATTAGCATATGCTCAATGAAGAAGTATCCCAACGTCATATAAGGGTGCTGATTGTTGATGACCATCCTGTCTTGCGTCACGGGTTGATGAGTCTGCTGGGCAGTCATTCTGATATAGACGTGGTTGCTGAAGCGGAAAGCGGTGTTGAAGTATTACCCAAGCTGGCAGATCACAAAACCGATGTAGTACTGCTTGATATCCAAATGAAGGGCCAGAGTGGGCTGGATGTGGCGCATCGTGTGCGGCGTTCACACCCGGATGTTAAGATCATTATCCTTACAACGTACGATGACGAGAGTTATCTTCAGGAGGCGATGGAGGCCGGGGTACACGGCTTCTTGTTGAAAAGCGAATCCCACAGCACGCTTCCAGAGCATATCCGCGGGGTCATGCGTGGGGAACGTATTCTTAGCCCATCCTTGGTTAGCAATGTGGTCAACAACTACCAGAAATTGGCTCAAGAGCAAGCTCACCGAGAGGTGGGTCTGAATACTGATGATTTGCGAATTTTACAGAGCATCGCGGACGGTGCCAGTAACAAAGAATTGGCGGAGATGTTTTTTTTGAGTGAAGCAACCATTAAGCGCCGCGTTCAAGAGATCATCGAAAAAATGGGGGCAGCCAACCGTACCCAGGCCATCGCTGAGGCCGTAAGACGAGGGTGGATTTAGAAGCTATCCGAATTGATATCATCAGGTAACTGTTCCCAATTTTTGACGCGCTAAGGCCGTAAGAAGAAAATGGATTTAACAGTGTCATCGCGAACCCCCGGTAGAGGATTACATAGCTTTCCACAGAGGGGATTGCTTCACTACGCTGCGCGGAGTTTACACTGAGTGCAACGAATGTGTTCGCAATGACATCACGGGGAATTATGGAATGACCCAAAAGGCTCAGGGATTGAGCCTTTTGATTCTTGTCTCCGCCCCACAAGTTTCATAAGCTTGAGTAGGTAAAAAAGCCCATTTTGTGAGTCGGGGGAATATTGGGCTGTGGTTTGTGAATCTGTTTGATAGCAGAAAGGAAGCCGCTTATGACCGTTTCTACCGCAAAACGTGCCGAGATAGAGCAAGGCTTATCTCGCCGTGATTTCCTCAAGTTTTGTACCATGATGGCGGGGACATTAGCCTTACCAAAGTCGTTCTCTAAAAATATTGTCGCGGCTTTGGATGCTCCCGCACGCACGCCGGTGATCTGGTTGGAATTCCAGGATTGCGCTGGATGTACTGAGGCCTTTTTGAGGGCTTCGCGTCCGACAGCCGCGGAGGTTGTGCTCGACGTTTTATCTATCGATTATCACGAGACCATTATGGCTGCTTCGGGCCATCTGGCTGAGGAAGCCAAAGCCATGACCATTGAACAGGGTGGATACCTGCTCGTGGTGGAGGGTTCTATCCCTACAGAAGAGGACGGTATCTACTGTTGCATTGGTGGGCGTACCGCCTTGGATATCCTCGAAGAAGCAGCATCCAACGCCCTGGCTGTCATCGCCGTAGGTAGTTGTGCCACCTTTGGGGGAATCCCTAAGGCTAATCCAAATCCCACGGGCGCGGTTTCGGTAATGGATCTAGTCACCGATAAACCTGTGTTGAATCTCTCCGGTTGTCCATATAACCCTGTTAACCTGACAGCCACTGTGGTGCACTTCCTCACATTTGGCGAACTACCCGCCATGGACGAACTCAATCGTCCACTCTTTGCTCATGGTGCCCGCATTCATGATAACTGCGAGCGCCGCGGACACTTCGATGCTGGCGAGTTTGTCAAGAAATGGGGCGATGAAGGTCACCGCAAAGGTTGGTGCCTATATGAGATGGGCTGTAAAGGCCCGGTGACATTCCACAACTGCCCAGCCGTACGCTACAACGATGGAGCAAGCTGGCCTGTTGGAGCTGGTCACGGTTGTATTGGCTGCTCCGAGCCTGATTTCTGGGAGTGGGGTGCCTACAAGACGGCCAAGCTGCAAGAGATCACGCCGCCAGTGAGTTTCGCCCCTGTACAACTACCTGAGGCGCAGATCTCACCCGCTGGCGCTGCCGCAGTTGGTGGGCTTGCTGGATTAGCTATCGGTGCTGCTGGCGCTGCAGCGATCAACCAACTCTCCAAATCGGATGGTGATGATGAGGAGAGCCAATCTCCTGAAGACTCTGGGGAATAGGAGGTAATCATGCCACCTATTAACCGCAGACAATTTCTCAAAATTGCAGGGTTAGGCCTTGGAGGCGCATTGCTCACCCCAAAGGTAGCTTGCGCCGCCGCCAACGGCACTGATCCGAACAAGCATATCGGTATGCTTTACGATTCGACCATGTGTGTGGGTTGCAACGCCTGCACCGTTGCCTGCCGCGATTGGAACGGCACACCTGTCGAGGTCGATGAGAGCGGTAGGTACGATATGCCTTACGAGCTTACTGCAAAAACTTGGACGCTGATTCAACTCTACAGCGGCAGCGAAGAACATGCCTTTGTCAAACGCCAGTGCATGCACTGCGTTGATCCCGGCTGCGTAAGCGGCTGTCCTGTGCATGCTTTGGAAAAGACAGCCAATGGGCCGGTTACCTATGATGCCAGTCGTTGCATCGGTTGTCGCTACTGCATGTACGCCTGCCCCTATCACGTCCCGCGCTTTGAATGGGACGAGACCCTACCTTTGATCGCCAAATGCACGTTGTGCAGCGATCGCCTGGAAAACGGCGATGGCCCTGCCTGCGCCGAGATCTGCCCAACTGGAGCCTTGATCTGGGGCGAGCGAGGTGATTTGCTCACAGACGCGGAGAGTCGTATAGCCGCTGACCGAGACCGCTATATCGATTATGTCTATGGTAAGGATGAGGCCGGCGGCACATCAGTGTTTTATTTGGCTGGGGTTCCTTATGAGAACCTGGGGCTGGAGCATTTTGGTCCCGATCCGATTCCGAAGATCAGTGAAGAGACCGGCAACGTGGTCATTCCAACAATTCTCGTAGGTGGGCCGCTGGTTCTCGCTGCCGTCCATGCGATATCGAAACGAGAAGGATGGGAGGAATCATGGCCGTTCTAAGTAAAACGAAAAAACAACCTTTATCGGCTTGGTTTTACATCCTGGCCGTATTGACTGTCATCGGAGTGGGTCTTTCGATTTATCGTTTGGTGGTAGGCTTAGGCCCCACCACCAATATGAGCGACCACTACCCATGGGGTATTTGGATCACGGTTGACCTGTTCCTAATCCCTGTAGCTGGAGCTGCCTTTACGATTTCCCTGATCAATTACTTCTACGGACGCGAGGATTACCACTCGATAATCCGTCCGGCTGTATTAGCAGGCGTTCTGGGATATGGCGTGGTTGGTATCCTGCTGTTCTTGGATATCGGTCGTTGGCATCAGTTCTACAATATCATTGTTCCACCACTGAATTACCATTCGTTCCTGGAGGAGATCAGCCTGTGTGTTACGCTCTACACGCTGATTTTGGTCATAGAGATTGCGCCTGTCTTCCTGGAAAAATGGGGTATCAAAGCGCCCATCAAGTGGATCAATAAAAGTATTCTCGTGATCGCAGGGGCGGGGATTGTTCTGTCTACTTTGCATCAATCCTCTCTGGGTTCTATGTTCTTGATAATGCCCTACAAGCTTCACCCCCTGTGGTGGACGCCTGCCCTGCCAGTACTGTTCTTCCTTCAGGCGACATACACAGGCCTTGGGACGATGGCGATCGCCATCACGCTGGTCTGGAAAGCTAATGGTATGGCGAAGGATCGCAAACTATTCCAGCGCATTGGCCAGGCCATGGGTATGAGCCTTGTACTTTACCTGGCAGTGAAGGGTGGCGACTGGATGGGCTCTGGTGAGATTCCTCTGTTGTTACGCCCCGATGGGTTTGGCCTGCTCGCCTGGCTCGAGATGATCATCGGTGTGATCATTCCTTTGTGGATACTGTTCTCCAAGCTCGTCATGCATCGGCGAGGACCATTCTGGGCTGGGGTATTTGCCCTGATAGGCACCTTTATCAACCGACTGATTATCACCTGGATTGGCCTGGCGGAGCCATCTCCGATCGCATATTTCCCATCAATGATCGAGATTCTGATCACTATTGGTTTGATTGCCGGCGGTTTTCTAGTTTACATTCTTGTTGCACGGCAATTTGATCTATTTCCAGACCATCAAGAAGCTCACTGAGTAGAGTAAGGAGAAAAACTATGGCACGAATTGCAATAGATCCCATTACCCGTATTGAAGGTCACTTGCGTATCGAGGTGCAGGTTGAAGACGGAGTCGTCACTGATGCCTGGAGCTCAAGCACGATGTTCCGCGGGATTGAGCTGATCCTCAAGGGACGCGATCCCCGCGAAGCCTGGACGATCACGCAACGCATATGAGGTGTCT
>CAZLNX010000086.1:5590-18586 GCA_964560795.1 uncultured Anaerolineales bacterium
ACTCTGCTCCGTGCGAGCAGTCGAAGACGCCTTAGGGATCGAAATTCCCAATAATGCCCGTATCTTGCGCAACCTGATTGAAGCCATTCAATATGTGCAAGACCACGTAATCCATTTCTACCACCTCCACGCCCTGGACTGGGTGGATGTCGTCAGTGCGCTGGATGCCGATCCGGCGGCGACGTCCAAACTGGCCCAATCGACTTCCGATTGGGGTAAATCCAGCACCAGCTACTTCAAGGGCGTAAAGGAGAAGCTGGCCTCCTACGTGAGCAGCGGTCAACTTGGGCCGTTCGCCAACGCCTATTGGGGCCATTCAGCCTATAAACTGCCTCCGGAAGCCAACCTGATGGCAGTAGCCCACTACCTGGAAGCTTTGGATTGGCAGCGAGTTGTCATCCGCGCTCACGCGCTGTTAGGCAGCAAAAACCCCCACCTGCAGACCTACCTCGTGGGTGGTATGGCCGCCCCGGTGGATCCCAACAGCCAATGGGCCATCAATGCAGACACCATTGCTCAACTCAAAGGTATGTTTGCCACAGCCAAAGAGTTTGTCGAGAAGGTTTACCTGCCCGATGTTCTCGCAGTCGCTCCTTTCTATCTGGAGTGGGCTGGCATTGGCGGCGGGTTGGGTAATTTCCTTTCCTATGGAGATTTCCCCGACGCCAACGGCGATTTCTTCTTACAGCAGGGCTACATTTTGGGCAAAGATTTGAGCACAGTTCACCCCGTTGATCATAAGGAAATTACTGAATACATCGATCATTCCTGGTATGAATCTGATAACGGGAGTAAACCACTCCATCCCTGGGAAGGTGAGACAAAACCCAAGTACACGGGACCCAAACCGCCTTATGAATTCCTCAACACCGATGAAAAATATACCTGGATGAAAGCTCCCCGTCTCTCTGATCAGGCTATGGAAGTTGGCCCCCTGGCCCGTATGCTCGTGGCCTATGCCAGCGGCCATGAGGGCGTTCAGGCGACAGTCAATACCGTGCTGGGCGCACTGGGTGTCGGCCCCGAGGTTCTTTTCTCGACCTTAGGCCGAACTGCTGCCCGCTGTGTTGAGACGGTGGTGATGGCTCAGAAACTCGATGAGTGGACAAACGAGTTGGCTGCCAGCATCGGCAGCGGTGACCTGGATATCCATGAGTGGAGCGGCTGGGAGCCAGAAAACTGGCCGGCAGAAGCTTTTGGCTGGGGCTACACCGAAGCACCGCGCGGCGCGTTGGGTCACTGGATCCACATCAAGGACCAGAAGATCCACAACTACCAGGCTGTTGTTCCCAGTACCTGGAACTCGTCCCCGCGTGATGCCAATGGTGCCCCTGGGGCTTATGAGTCGGCCTTGATCGGCACGCCCGTCGCTGACCCCGAGATGCCGCTGGAAGTGCTGCGCACGATCCACTCCTTTGATCCCTGCATGGCCTGCGGTGTACACCTGTTAGATGCCAAAGGACGTCAGATCAATCAGGTGATCATGAAACCTACCTCGAGTTACGTAGGCCCGCTGCAGACCTTGAGAAAGTGCGGAGGCTAGTCGACATTTTGGAAGAGCAACGCAATATCAAGACTCTCATCCTCGGTGTTGGTAATCTCCTTCTCTCTGACGAGGGCGTTGGGGTGCGCGTGATCGAACGATTACAAGCCGAATATGATTTGCCAGAGCATGTCCAGGTTCTAGATGGAGGTACGCTTGGCCTGGACTTGCTTTACTATCTTGAAGGAGTCGAGAACCTACTGATCATCGACGCCGTGGAGATGGAAGCAGAACCAGGTGAGCTGCTGCGTATGGAAGGGGAAGAGGTACCATCCTTCCTTTCGATGAAGATGTCGCCGCACCAGATCGGCATCCCCGATATGCTCTTTGCAGCCAAGCTCAGGGATTTGTATCCCCCAAACGTGGTTCTGTGGGGCATTCAGCCTGCAGAGTTGGATGTGGGCATGGAGTTGTCGCCACTGATCGATGCCAAGATTGATGTTTTAATTGGTAAAACCCTGGCTGAATTAGATGCCTGGGGGTATCCAGCCCAACTGAAAATCTAAACAAGAATAGTTAAAATATCACGCCGCCAGTAAAGTTTTGAAACTTGCTGGCGGTTTGGTTTTTAACGTTTTTGGTTCGCCATAGTGAGGCGGTATCCATATTCCTTGTGATACAATCGAATTGGAAGTAGCTCTTTTCCTGCTTATATTGAGTATGGAGAAATCATCGAGAATTAATTCCGAAGATAGTAGTGAAGTTCAACTGGATCACAGCGAACTTGTGATGCTGAGAAAAGCTGTTGAGGCGTCTGGTGAAGTCATCTTTCTAGCGGATTGTGAGGGGATCATAACGTATGTCAATCCAGAATTTACACGCTTATATGGTTACACTGCCGAGGAAGTGATTGGAATATCCACTCCCAGAATATTGAAAAGCGGAAAATTATCTGATCGGGATTATGAGGAATTTTGGGATATATTGCTAAGCAAAAATATCGTCAGGGGGGAGTTTGTTAACAAATCGAAAGATGGAAGATTAGTAACCATAGAAGGCTCTGCCAATCCTATTCTTGATGAAAATGAGAATATCATTGGTTTCCTCGCTATTCAGCGGGACATCACACGCCGGAAACAATCCCAAAAAGCTCTAGAAGAAGCGCATGCGTTTCAACAGTCAATCCTCGATGGAATTTCGGATCCAATCATGGTTATCAGAGGTGATTATCGGGTGACACTCATGAATCGGGCTGCACGCCAATTTTCCTTTAATGACGCCGTAGAGGGAAATCCATTGTTGTGCTACCAGGTTTCACACCAAAGCGAAAAGCCTTGCGAAGGCTTGGAGCATCCCTGCCCAATAACTCAAGTGCGTGATACTTCCAAAACTGTGGTTGTAGAGCATGAACATTATCAAGCCGACGGACAACTGCGTCTTGTTGAAATAATTGCCTCTCCAATGGTAGATTTGGATGGTGCCTTCCAGGGAATTATCGAAGTCATGCGAGATATAACTGAGCGCAGAGACGCTGAGAAACAATTGCAGCAATATACAACGCAATTGCGTGCCCTGGCCATACAATTGACAGAAGTAGCTGAGACCGAGAGACAAAGGTTAGCGCAGGAACTACATGACCAGGTGGGTCAGAATCTTACAGCTTTAGGGATTAATATAAATATCATCCGATCACAACTGCCTGAAGATGTAGATCAGTCCCTACATTTCCATCTGGATGATTCTTCTGCATTAGTTGAGCAGACCACTGAGCGGATACGAGATGTGATGGCTAATCTTCGACCACCTGTATTGGATGACTATGGTTTGATGGCTGCATTGCGCTGGTATGCAAATCAATTTGTGCGTAGGACGGATATTAATGTTATTGTGAAAGGGGAAATATTATTGCCAAGACTCGATTCTCGCGTGGAAAATGCCTTGTTCCGTATCGTTCAAGAAGCACTGACAAACTCTGCTAAACATGCCCGTGCTTCAAAAGTTACCATTCGAGTTGATCAGGAATCTGGGTTCTTGCGCTTGGAGATTGCTGATGATGGCGTTGGCTTCGATACGTCTCAATCCGTTGATTATGATCAAGGAAGGGGCTGGGGTGTATTGAGTATGACTGAACGCGCGGAAGCAGTGGGTGGTAGCTGTGCAATCAATTCCAATATCGGGCATGGTACGCAGGTGATAGTGGAAGTGCCCCGATGACTGCAATCTCTGTTTTCCTGGCTGATGATCATGCAGTTGTGCGAGATGGGTTAAGCGTATTGCTGGATGCCGAAGATGATATCAAGGTTGTCGGTGATGCCAGCGATGGTCGCGAAACCATAGATAAGGTAGCTGCGCTTTGCCCGGACGTTGTGGTTATGGATATCGCCATGCCTGAACTTAATGGCATTGATGCGACTCAGAAGATTGTTCAAGCGTGTATCCCCACTCAAGTTATCATCCTTTCGATGCATTCTACGACCGAACATATCTCTGGCGCTTTGAAAGCCGGAGCGAGAGGCTATATCCTAAAAGAATCTGCCGGTGTCGAGGTTGTCAATGCTGTGCGTGTTGTATTTCGAGGACATTACTACTTGAGTCAAAAAATATCAGATAATGTTGTTGATGATTATGTCCAACAGGCACAGATCGCAGGCGCAGCTAGCCCAATAGATAGCCTCAGTATACGTGAACGAGAAGTATTGCAATTGCTTGTAGAGGGCAAGTCAAATGCTGAGATTGGCGAGATCTTATCAATTTCAATAAAAACCGTCGAAACGTATCGTAGTCGTCTGATGCTAAAATTAGATATCAACGATATCCCATCACTTGTGAAATTTGCTATCCAGCACGGGCTGACCTCTCTTGAGTAAACCCACTATCAAGTTTTCCTTACGCCAATTGTCAGGGACTCCTGACAGACAAACTTCCCTAATTGTGACAAGATAAGAATACATGGGCAGGGATAAGAAATCAATCCCTGCAAAAAGGATCTACATGCCTGCAAGAATTCTGGTCGTAGAGGATCACGGCGCAGTGCGTAGGGCTTTAAGCCATTGGTTAAAGATTGAATTTCCACAATATATATTGAGTGAAGCTATCAGTGGCGAAGAGGCAATAATAATGGTTTCCAAAGAGAAACCGGATCTTGTTGTAATAGATCTAAATTTACCTGGGATGAGCGGTATCAATACTGCGAAATCGATCAAAGCTAACAAGCAATCCCCGGAGATCGTTATTTTGGCAACTCACGAAGACAAGATTTATCGTGATGCAGCCAAGGAAGCAGGAGCAAGTGCGTATATTTCTAAACATGAGATGCTTTTAGATCTTATTCCAGCAATAAGAAAACTGCTGGAAAATGGAGCTTCAGTAACCAAATAAAAACTTTAGAATGAAAAGGAGGTCGCTATGATTTCAACCGAACTTATCCGAAGGTATACGTTCTTTGCAGGATTGAATCCGGATCAATTAAAGCATGTGGCTCAGGTTGCTCAGGAACTTAACGTCGAAGCAGGATATTCGTTTTTCCGCGAAGGGGATGAACTTGATACGTTCTACATTGTGACCGAAGGCATCGTTGACCTTGCCATCGAAATCCCAGATCAACTTAAAGAGCACAGCCTTACGAGCCAACTCACCAATAATCTCGATATGGTTGATATAACTGTTAGCAATGCGCGTGAGGGCAATGTGTTTGGCTGGTCGGCTATTATCCCTCCTAACATCTCTACTGCCAGTGCAACGGCTTCTGTTGCCTGTACTGTGCTCGCCTTCGATTGCGCACAATTACAACCCATATTAGATGATGATTGCGAATTTGCCTTACAGTTGTCTCTCAGGGCAGCACAGATTATCCGCAGTCGTTTGCGCGATATGCGGGTTGAGTCGCTCGCATTTGTCTCAACTATGTAATTGCGAAGAGCGAATACATGATAAAGATTTCGTCGTAGTCACTTATCTTTCGCGCATAAGGTGATTAGTAGCAGCCCACAAAATCAGCGTGATGACAATCGCCGACGTAAGACACCAGGCGCAGGTTGCACCGATGACAAAGGGCTCCAGGAAAGTGAGATATATAGAGAAAAGAGTCCCGAAAAGAGCGAAGCCCCATACGGCTTGGCTGGCTGTGGCGCGCCATTTTTCTGGACCGTAGTATTGCATCCCCCAGGCGATCAGGATTGCGATATATCCCATCAGTCCAAGCACACCGATGGGCAGCACGCCAAACAGCCGTGCATAGGGACTCTGCTGGACAGTGTTGCAGTCCCCCACGGGGCCGCAGACGGCCTTACTCTGTGTAATCTCAACATAGGAAAGATAACCGGCAACGATCAGGCCAAGCAGAGAGAGCAGCGGGATAGCCCAGCGCTGCCAATCTTTCGGTGCGTCGGAAGGTCGCTTGAGACGCAGCCAGATGCCAACCAGGCTGAGTACCATACCAATCAACACAACCACTGATGCTGAATTCCCGATGGGGTCGCGCTGGAATTTCTCAAGCATCGTTTGATCTTCGGGGGTGAAGGCTTCGCTGTCGGGTAAGGCTATTTCGACTGATTTATCTTCTGTTGGCTGGGCCTGTGTAACGGTCTCTTGTGTAGACACTGGTTGCGTTGCTTCTTGCTCAGGAGCAGAATCATCTTCGGGCGTAGTTGCGTTTTCAGCCTGTTCTGTTGCTTGTGCTACGGAGGCTGTATAAGCCTCGACAAACCCGGGGATTGGTGGCCAGTCGATGCCGCCCGCTTGAAGGCCTTCTTCAATGATTCCGGGGAATAAAGTGGGAATTTCGGTTGATCCGAGCAAGTGAGTCTCGCCGACAACTAATGCGGGAACGCCAAGACGATCATCAGGTAGTTGAAAATGTTCGATCATGGCCTGATAAATTTCCTGCCCCTCAATGGATTGGGTGTTGATGCCGACGATCAACAGCTGTTCGCCATACGCTTCGATCAACGGGGGCAGATCTTGCTGGATGACTTGGTGGCAGTGGGGACAGGTTGGTGAGTAAAAAAGCACTGCCTTAACGACACGCGGTTCATCTTCACTTTGAGCCAGGACGGGTTGAAAAAATGAGAGGCTCAAGAGCAGAATCAGGCTTAGATTGGTAGTAAGTTTTTCTCGGCGATGCATAGCGTGTTCCCTGAATATTGAAAATAGTAGGAATGTTATTTCGGTGAAGATTCTATCATGGATATGTGGGGAATATCACAAATGCCGGGCCGGGTTGAATGCAATTTTGGGGTAGAATCTCTCAGGTTTGCTACAGTAAGGTAATCACAGTGTCATACTGAGGAAGCACGCCCTAGGCAGGCCTATGGCCGCGACCAAAGTATCTGGAATATATGACTAAAGCCAGCAAAGGAATTGTTTATGCTATTTACACCAGAAAAGATTGGAACTCTCGAACTGCCCAACCGTTTGATCCGCTCGGCGACGGCAGAGAGGATGGCTGACGGTGAAGGTCGTCCAAACCCTAAGTTATTTACCCTGTACGAGGTATTGTCGCGTGGGGGTGTGGGCCTGATTATCACCGGGCATATGTATGTTCATCCCTCGGGTAAAGCCCATCCGGAGATGACCGGAATATACAAAGACGATCTGATCCCCGATCTGACAAAGCTGGCTGATATCGTGCACGGGAACGACGGCAAGGTTGTCGCCCAGATCAATCACGGTGGCAGGCAGAGCTACAAGGGCGTGACTCCCCAACCTATTGCCCCCTCGGCAATTGAAGAGTCGCTGCCTAGCGATACCAACCCGGCACGGGAAATGAGCGTGGTCGAAATCGAGATACTCATTGATGCCTTCGCTCAGGCAGCCCGACGCGCCAAAGAAGCCGGATTCGATGGTGTGCAGATACACTCAGCGCATGGGTATTTGATCAGCCAGTTCAACTCGCCTTATCTAAATCGCCGCCAGGATGAATGGGGCGGGAGCCTGGAAAACCGCACACGATTCTTGCGTGTAGTCACTAAAGCTGTGCGGAATGAAGTTGGGGAGGAATATCCGGTTTTCGTCAAGTTCGGCATGATGGATGGTGTTGAAGGTGGCTTATCTCTGGAAGAAGGCGCAAAAATTGTAGGCATGATGGCTGAAATGGGTTTAGATGGCGTGGAGCTCAGTGGGGGGATGGGTGGCAAGCTGCTCACCAATGTTAAGAAAGGGATCAAACGCGAAGATGATGAAGGCTACTTTGCCCCCTTCGCACAGGCAGCTAGAAAGGTCACCGATATGCCCATCGCTCTGGTGGGCGGCTTCCGCTCAAAATCGATTATGGAGCAGACATTGCAAGAAGGTGTGGTGGACTTTATCTCCATCTGCCGGCCGCTGATCAATGACCCCGAATTGCCTAACAAGTTTCGTGAAGGTACGTTGGACAAGTCAGGCTGCATCTCGTCGAATAACTGCTGGGCTGAGCGCGACGGCGATGGAATTTCGTGTAAGTGCCCAATTGAAAAAATTTAATGCAGAGACGCAGAGCCGCGGAGACACAAAGGATTAATTAGTATTTTCTCTGCGCCTTGGCGCCTTTGCGTTTAAGTGGAGTGAATTTTGGAAGACCGCATAAAATCAAAAGGTATGCTGACATTCACCATCGTGTGGATTGGTCAGTTGATCTCAACCCTTGGCTCGGGGCTGACTAGCTTCGCGCTGGGCATCTGGATCTACGAACAAACTGGTTCGGCAACGCTGTTTGTGATCAACATCCTTGTGTGGACGCTGCCCAATATTTTGATCTCCCCGGTGGTGGGAGTGATTAGCGATCGTTGGGACAGGCGTCTTGTGATGATGATGGGTGATACCGGAGCGGGATTGAGCACGCTCTTCGTGGCTCTGGTTATGTTCTTCGGGGACCTCCAGATTTGGCACATCTACCTGGCAACGGCTGTCAATTCGGCTTTTGGCGCATTCCAATGGCCGGCGTTTTCGGCAGCGACTTCCACCCTGGTGCCCAAGAAGCAATTGGGACGTGCGGCAGGGATGTCTCAGATTGGGGATGCTGTTAGTCACTTCGCCACGCCAGCCATTGCTGGGGCTTTATATGTCACCCTCGGGATGAAGTTCATCTTGTCGGTTGATGTGGGCACGTACCTGGTAGCCCTGGGTACTTTGTTGGCTGTGCGCTTCCCGAAACCCAAGCAGACCGAAGAGAGCCAGGAAGGGAAAGGTTCATTCTGGCGCGAAGCGCTTTTCGGCTGGACATATATCAAAGCACGCCCAGGGTTGCTGGGTTTGTTGATGGTGTTTGCCAGCCTGAATTTCTTGTGGAGCATAACTTTCCCGCTGTTGATCCCGATGCTGCTGGATATGACCACACCAGACAAAGTCGGTTATGTTGAGTCGATTGGGGGGCTGGGTATGTTGATCAGCACGCTGGTGATGAGCGCCTGGGGCGGTCCAAAACGGCGCATCCTGGGGATCTTTTGGGCGGAGACTCTCTCTGGCGTGGCGGCACTTTTCCTGGGTTTGCGCCCATCAATTGCCATCATCGCCGCGTCGTTGTTCGGGATGAGCCTGGTGTTACCCACGTCGAATGCCAACAGCCAAGCCATCTGGCAGAGCAAGGTCGCGCAGGATGTGCAGGGCCGCGTCTTCGCCATTCGGCGTATGATCGCCTTTTCCATCGAGCCCATCGCCGTGATTCTGGCAGGTCCGCTGGCAGAGAAAGTCTTCGGGCCGCTGATGATGCCGGCTGGCGGGTTGGCAGGTCTATTTGGCGGCATGATAGGGGTTGGCCCGGGGCGCGGCATCGGGTTGATGTTCGTGCTGGCCGGGGTGTTGTATATCTTGATCTCGTCGGTGATAGTGATCCATCCACGCATCCGGCGTGTGGAGATCGAGTTGGATGATGTGGTGGTGGATGAATAGACAGAGAGCAATATGAATTCACAATATCGTTATTTTGATGATCCCTTGAAGTTTGAGTTCGAGGCCACGGTGGTGGAAGTGCAGCCGTTGGAGAAGGGTCTCTTTGGGGTGATCTTGGATGAGACATTTTTCTATCCAACAGGCGGGGGGCAGGAGTTTGATCGCGGCGTCCTGGGGGATGTTCCCTTGGTTGATGTGCGGCGGGACGAGGCGACCTCTGTGGTGGTCCATGTGGTGGAGACCGAATTGCCCCTGGGGCCAGTGCAGGCGGCGATCGATGGCGAACGACGGAAGCGGCATATGCAGCATCACTCGGCGCAGCACTTGGTCAGCGCCTGCTTCACGAAATTATTCGACCTGGAGACGCTCTCAGCACATATCAGCGGATATACGCCCTCGTCAATTGACTTGCCCGAGACGATTTTGGGTGACGACAAGCTCAATCAGGTGGAAGCCTTAGTCAATGAGATTGTTTTGGAAAACCGTGGGATCAAGACCTACTTCGTTGAGCAGGACCAGGTTCGAGCGGTGCCCCTGCGGCGTCCGCCCAAAGTGCAGGGTGATGTTCGAGTGGTAGAGATCGAAGGCTTTGATTGGTCTGCTTGCGGCGGTACGCACTGTCTCAGCACGGGGATGATGGGGCTGGTAAAGATCATCAAAACGGAACGTCAAAATAAAAAAACAAGGGTG
The DNA here is from genome assembly GCA_964560795.1 of uncultured Anaerolineales bacterium. GTDB lineage: Bacteria > Chloroflexota > Anaerolineae > Anaerolineales > UBA11858 > NIOZ-UU35. The sequence continues at coordinate 15,627 of CAZLNX010000086.1, forward strand.
TATTTTATGGCTGGAACGCAGGCTATGGAATATTTCCGAGGGCTGCATGAACAGGTCAGCGCGCTGGCAGAGTCGATGAGTATTCACCGGGATGACCTGGCGGAGACGGTTCGGGCACAGGCGGAAGCACTCAAAAGTGCGCAGCGGGAATTGCGAGCTTTGGGAAAGGAGCGTTTGGGCATCGAGGCTGAGACGATAGCTGCAGGGTCGGAGTCGGTGGGGGCGTATGGCCTGGTTGTAGAATCGTTTGATGATCGGCCTGTGGATGAGCTGCAAGGTTTGGCAAAATCATTGATGGAGAAAGAAGGGTTGGTAGCGGTGCTGGCAACATTCGATGGCGAGAAGATGGGTCTGGTGGTGGCTTGTTCTGGGGGAGTCGGCGTTCATGCTGGGGAGTTGATCAAGAAGATTTTAGATCCTTTGGGGGGGCGAGGGGGAGGGAGCCCACAGATGGCGCGCGGGGGTGGGAATGTCTCACGAGAAGAATTTAACACTTTGATAAAAGGTGTTGAAGAATTGATTACGTAAACACCCACTCACTCGCTCGTGGCTACGCCGATGAGCGGGTTCGTAGGTGCAATCCCTGACGTGCTCTACACATTTCAGGGATCGTGGCGCGTGGGGGTGGCAATATCTCACGAGAAGAATTTATCACTTTGATGAAAGGCGTTGAAGAACTGATTACGTAAACACCTACACACTCGTTCAACCACTACTCGCACGTTATTTATAATTTGATTAGGTGCTTAATTATTTTTGATGTTCTGTCTCGTCTCGTAAGCGTTTAATTCAGCTATCTCACGCAAGAAGCGGTTTTCGTTATCTAACGGACTACGTACGGCTAATCCACCTCGGTTTAGGACGTGGGTATATATCATAGTTGTGCGCACATCTTTGTGGCCGAGGAGCTCTTGGACGGTGCGGATATCATAGCCGGCCTCGAGGAGATGGGTGGCAAAACTGTGCCTGAGGGTGTGGGGTGTGACACGCTTGCCGATTCCGCTTTTGAGGGCAACTTTACGGACAGCTTTTTGTGTTCCCGATGGATGAAGGTGGTGACGGGCCATCCGTCCCGTACGCGGTTCAGTAGAGTAATTGCCCGAGGGGAATATGTACTGCCATGACCACTCTTTGGGTGCATTGGGGTATTTTCTGTGTAAAGCTGTAGGGAGTGAAACCCCTGGAAGCTTCTTTGTGATATCGTTTTTATGGATGATCTTGACACGTTCTAGTTGCTCCTTAATCGCTGGGATGGTGCTTTCGGGAAGCATGGTTACCCGATCTTTGAAACCTTTGCCATCACGGACGGTAATTGCTCGATATTCAAAATCAAGATCCTTCACACGCAGGCTTAGGCACTCTCGTAAGCGCAAACCGCTACCGTAGAGTAATTTGGCAATCAACTGATGAACACCGGTAAGTAATGTGATAATGGTCTGGACTTCATCGACGGTCAATACAACTGGAAGCCTCGTGGGTCGGTTGGCCCCAATTTTCTCGAAGCTGATCCCGATCTCTTTCTGAATAACTTCACGGTATAGGAAGAGAAGCGCGCTAAGGGCTTGATTTTGGGTGGTCGCAGCGACATTTTCTTGGGTGGCCAAGTGTATTAAAAATCCATTGACATGATCACCTGTAAGATCCTTTGGATGTTGCTTGTTGTGAAATAAGATGTAGCGACGGATCCAGTGTACGTAGGCTTGCTCTGTACGGTATGAATAATGCTTTAACCGCAAACGATCACGAACCTGGTCGAGAAGTTTTTTTGGTTTAGTGCTCATGGTGTCCCTCTTGTGTGCCGGCTAGAGTTATTGTATGATGTAGGCGTTAGTGGTTGGGAATTCTATTTGATGGTGGTATTATACATAAAAATATCCGTTTTTGTCACGTATATGTAATGTTAATAAGATAATTCAATGCAGAACAACGCCCCTTTCAGAGAATCACGCCTGTTTATTATCTAAAGACGGTTAATAAGAAAAAAAGCCATTAACGCAAGGGTTAGGCAGCAAATTAAAAATGAAGGGATTTTCAATGAATGAACATAAAGACACATGTAAAAAAATATCCGACATCATTTCGAACATATTAGGAGATTCTGCTGGCTCTGATGAGTATACGAATCATAACTATGATGATAATTTCTTCGATATGGGGATTGATTCAATTGCAACAGTAATTCTTTATGGCGCAATTGAAGAAGAATTTGGTGTAGAACTTCCAATGGATGCAGTTTGGAAATTTCCAACAATTCGAGGTGTTGCTAGTTATATTGAGAGAAGTAAGGAATCATGAACGGTCAGGAAGAATTGCCTTATTTATTACCATTGATAACTCTTTTTGTAGGTGCAGTGCTAGGTTTTTTATCCAGCATTTGGATTGAACGATTCCGACAAAGAAATACTCTAACTGTAAGAATTTTGGAACAATATTTTAAAATTCGAGAAGACATTTGTGATGAAATTAGCGAATTGACAAACTTGCAGATTGGGGCACTCTTGGATGATGAATTTTTAGATAATAAGAGAGGTAAATTATCAAGATATTATTACAAGTATTACGATTTTTTACCAAAGGATGTTCTCCAAGCCCTTAATTGTTTGCACGCTTGTCTTTCAGATGAGAGAAATAGGATTTTTGTATGCAGAGAAAACACCTTATATCCAATAAGAGATACCGAGATTGAAGATTTCATAGAGCAGATTTCTTTGGTTAGAAATTTTAAATATTATGCTTTGGTTCCTTTGAATAGTAGTGATTCTAATACCCGCAAAAGTGCTTCAATCAATTACCAGGCAAGATATGTCCTTAGAATAGTCAATGCTAATTTTACTCTTAGCTCTTTGATGAACTGGATAAAAAAATTACCAAAGTGATTTGTCAGAGAACTATTATATTTTGCACTGCCTAACCCCGCTTGCTCGTGTCAAGATAAATCCGAAGCATCGGAAAGGAGGAGA
>CAZLNX010000087.1:0-18574 GCA_964560795.1 uncultured Anaerolineales bacterium
GCCAATTTGTCAACCAGTTTTTTCTCTTTTTATCGTGCGAAATGAGCCATGCCATTAATTTATTTCTTTGCGCCTTGGCGACCCTGCGCGAGGTATTCAATAACGCGATAATTTAAGAAAATTAGATTTATCTTTCCCTAATGTAAGAGTGGTAGGCTATAGCACATCAAGAGCGTAACCCTAGAGATATTGGTTGTAGCTATGAACAAACGAAATAAATCATTAAAAAACTATATGCTCTCCCGGCGAGATTTCTTGAAACTCTCCACAGTCGGACTGGGTGGAATGGCCCTGAAACCCTGGCGCAAGCTTTTCCAATTGCCTGATTTTCCGCAATCAGAGCGATTGGGACGCGTTTGTTTTGGCAAAATTGATATCAAGGCGCAGCCAGACTACGACAGCCAGACAGTAGGTGTTCTCTTTGAAGATGCAGTCGTGCCCTGGCTGCAGGAAATCTCTGGGCGTTGGCCATGGCGTAACAATCAGCGCTGGGTCGAAATCCCAGATGGGTATATCTGGTGTCCATACGTTCAGCCGGTTAAAAATGAGCCTGGCCAACCCGTGGACGCTCTCCCTCAGATGGGCGACCAACCGGGATTGTGGGTCGAGGTCAGCGTGCCTTATGTTGATGCCATAATCGCCAATGGACCGCCTCGTTCGGCCTGGTGGAAATATCGTCAAGAGAATGGACAACCATTCCGTTTTTACTACAGCCAGGTATTGTGGGTTGACCAAATGAAGGTTGAAGATGATGGTAGTGTTTGGTACCGCATCAATGAGCGCTACGGTAACCCCGGTGATATTTTTTGGTGCCCGGCAGAAGCCTTTCGCGCACTGACCGCTGAAGATCTCTCACCGATCAGCCCGGACGTGGAAGATAAACGCATCGTAGCCGACATTAATTGGCAGACCCAAACTATTTCATGCTATGAAGGCAATACAGAAGTTTATTTTGCTCGTATCTCTTCCGGGAAAGCGGAAGGCGCTACTCCGCTAACCCCTGCGGTTTCATCTGGGTTCCAGATTTGGCGCAAACTGTTCTCCTTGCACATGGGTGGCAATACTGCCGCCGGAAGTTGGGATGTGCCTGGAGTAGGTTGGACTTCACTATTCCATGGTGATGGAGTAGCAATTCACTCAACATATTGGCACAACAATTATGGTGAGCCCATGTCACACGGGTGTCTAAATGCCCGGCCAGAAGATGCCAAATGGATCTTTCGTTGGGCAAACCCTATAGTATCCTTTGAGACCGGTGATTTCACTGTCGTTGGCGAAGGCGGAACGCGCGTCATCGTAAACGAATGGTGATTTAATACGAATTATTATTATAAGAAATCCACGAAGTGCACCAAAATGCACTAAGAAAACATAAATAAGATATCCTTTTCTTCGTGTATCTTCGTGTCCTTAGTGGACAAAAATGAATTAGGAAATAATATGGACGCATCTAATATCGGCCTTGGCCTTTCATTCGTAGCTGGCCTGGCTTCATTCTTATCCCCGTGTGTATTCTCGCTTGTCCCCGCCTATATTGGCTATTTGGGCGGACGTTCTGTTGCTTCAGCCGAGAGCGATGAGAGCAACCGTTGGACGACTTTCAGCCATGGTTTGGCATTTGTCTTGGGTTTTAGTATCGTGTTTATCCTATTGGGTATTGCCACATCGGCCATCGGCGGTTTGTTGTATGATCTGCGCATCTGGCTGGCAAAGATTGGCGGCGTTGTTGTAGTCATCTTTGGTTTGCATATGACGCACATCATTCGCATCCCCTTCCTGGATTATGATTTGCGGCCGCAGAGTGACCCTGATCGCCAGCGTGGTTATATTTCCTCGGCGTTGATGGGCGTGTTCTTTTCTGCCGGTTGGTCTCCCTGTGTTGGTCCGGTCCTCGGCGCTATCCTGACACTCTCCTTAAGCGGTGGTTCAGTTACTCAGGGCGCGAGCTTGTTGACTGCTTACTCAGCCGGCTTGGCAATCCCATTTTTAATTGCCGCCTTGGGCGTTGGTTGGGTGACCAAGATCTTGCGCCGCTATGGCAAAGTGATGCGCTACACCGAGATCGCCATGGGTGTGCTGCTGATCATCGTTGGTGTGATGCTTTTCTTGGGCACCTTCGAACAGTTAGCTCGCTTCGGTTTCTTCGTTGATTTTGGTCTCTAGAGGCTTGTCATGCGTCGTGGAATTGCTCTTATTGCTGGAATAGTTGCTGGAGTTGGCATCGGATTGTTGGCAGTGGGATTGCTGCGCGGCGGAGATTCTCCAACGATCAGTGAGGCTACTAACGAAACAGGACTATCTGATTCCCTGGCTTTGGACGCTTCCGCCCCGGATTTTGAGTTGGCATCCCTCTCCGGAGAGCAGGTTCAACTTGAAGATTTCCGCGGTCAAGTCGTTCTGGTGAATTTTTGGGCTACTTGGTGTGGTCCTTGCCGTCTTGAAATGCCAGCCTTCCAAGACCGTTTCAAGGAACACGGTGGCGATCTTCAAATCGTAGCTGTCAATTTTGATGAGCCCCAGCACGAAGTGCAGAACTTTGTTGATGAGTTGGGCCTGACCTTCGAAATACTCCTCGACCCTGGCGGAGAAATCCAACGTTTGTATCAAGTGCGCGGATATCCAACCTCTTATTTCGTCGATGCTGAGGGTGTGGTGCGTGTGATCCACATCGGTATCATGACAGAGAGTCAATTGGATGGATATCTGACCGAATTGGGTTTCGAAGGATGATCCTATCCCTTATATGTCATTCTGAGCGATAGCGAAGAATCTCTGATGACTTCAATCGCTATCGCCCAGTAGTTTATTGCGACCTTGTAAGGGATCCTTCGTCGCTTCGCTCCTCAGGATGACACCGTTAATACTATTGTCCTTACGACAGTGAACAGTAATTTGGGAGAATGTATTGTTAAAAGTTACCTTATTTGGTAGAAAAGTCTGTCATTTGTGCGACGAAGCCGAGGCCGCTTTGGCGTCCCTGCAGGATCGCTACCCTCATGAATTAGCCATAATCGACATCGATGGTAATCAAGAACTTGAGGCAGCCTACGGTATCGATATCCCAGTTATTGAGGTTGGGCCTTATTCGCTAAAAGCGCCTTTTGACAAACGCGCCCTGGCGATGACGTTGGGCGCCGCACAAGATCGCGTCACTCAGCTTGATGATCTGGGAGATAAACAACATGTCAAACGCACGCGGCGCGCCCAAAACATTTCCGGGGCCGACCGCTTTGCCTGGTGGTTCTCTAAGCGGTATATGCTGGTGTTCAATATCTTCGTGTTCATTTACGTGGGATTGCCATTTCTTGCCCCTGTCCTGATGAACGCTGGAATGACCATGCCGGCCAGCGCAATCTATAAAATTTATGGTGGCTTGTGTCACCAGCTTTCGTACCGCTCGTTTTTCTTGTTTGGCGAACAACCCGTCTATCCGCGCGCGGCCGCAGAGATTGAAGAGTATCAAACCTTTAATCAGGCTACTGGGTTGGACGAGAACTCCATCTTTCCCGCCCGTGATTTTAAGGGAAACGAACAGCTTGGCTATAAGACTGGATTGTGCCAACGTGATCTAGCGATCTATGGGGCAATATTGCTTTTTGGCCTCGTCTTTGTCTTGACGGGCAAGAATATGAAACCAATCCCATGGTGGGTGTGGGTTTTCTTAGGAATATTCCCAATTGGTCTGGATGGGGGTACGCAATTGGTTGGGATGGTTTTGTCGGTATTTGACGGACCATTTTGGGATGCGCTGATGAATTTCTTTCCGCCGCGCGAAAGTACACCATTCCTGCGTGTGCTGACAGGCTTCTTATTTGGACTCACTACAGCCTGGTTTGGCTATCCAATGGTGGAAGACAGCATGCGCGAAACGCGCCACATGCTGACCAAGAAATTCGCTCACTTGATTGAAAAACGTTAAACGCGTCATGCCTTTTCTTCAGGTAAATTCCATTCGATACTATCGCTTTGGTATTTTTGATGAGCGTTCAATAACTCATGCTGTCTTCACGCGTCACGGCGGGCTAAGCCCGGAACCGTGGGCATCGCTCAATGTCGGTGCCAGCGCCATGGTGTTGGACGATCACCAACGGGTTCGCAACAACCGTATCCTGGCGTTCCAAGCCCTGGAGCGGGATCCAACATCCATGTACGATGTCTGGCAAGTCCATAGCGCGGATGTGATCTGTGCTGATCAGCCGCGCCCTGGCGAAGTACCTCACCTCAAGGCGGACGCAATTCTAACGGACAATCCAGATGTGACCCTCTTCATGCGTTTCGCTGATTGCGTCCCCATTTTGTTGCACGACCCTGTCCAGAGTGTAGTGGGGATTGTGCACGCTGGTTGGGGTGGAACCGTACGGAAGGCCGTCAGCGCCGCGGTAGCAGCGATGGTCGAACGCTATAAATCCCATCCAGAAAACATCTTGGCCGGGATCGGCCCCTCGATTGCTGCGCATCATTATCAGGTGGGAACAGAAGTTGTTGAGCAAGTTCATCAAGCCTTTGGAGAATCTGCTGATTCTTTATTGCCCGTCCAAGACGGCGCGGTACAATTTGATCTGTGGCGAGCCAATCAGCTACTACTTGAGCAGGCTGGGGTGCATGAAATCCAGTTTTCAGGCTTGTGTACTGCCTGCAACACAAACGATTGGTTCTCCCATCGTGCGGAAAAAGGTCAAACTGGACGCTTTGGTGTGTTAATCGCTTTGAATGCGTGAATATAATGACTTCAATGAAAGAGACTATCTCCGATAAGTACCAGCGAGTCATGGATCGGGTTGCCGTTGCGGCAAATTCCGTTGGGCGGGATGCTGATGATGTCAAGCTGATTGTGGTCACCAAGGGACATTCCGTCGAAGTGACTCGGGCTGCTATTCAAGCGGGGGCAAAGTATATTGGAGAAAATTACGTTCAAGAAGCCCTGGCAAAAATGGAAGCCTTGCCTGATGAAAATGTCGAGTGGCATATGATCGGTCATGTGCAGAGTCGCAAAGCGCGTGATGTGGTTGAAAACTTTGCCTGGATGCATTCGTTGGATAGACTCAAGGTGGCCCGGCGCTGCGATCAGTTTGCAGCTCAAATCGGCATCCATATGCCGGTTTTATTAGAATGTAATGTCAGCAGGGAAACATCAAAATTTGGCTGGCCTGCTTGGGACGAGATGCGCTGGCCAGAGTTTGCTGAAACATTAGCCCCTGTTTTTGAACTCGATCACCTTGAAGTCCAGGGTGTGATGACCATGCCTCCTTTTTTCGATGATCCTGAAGATGCGCGTCCCTATTTTGAAAAACTTCGCCGGTTGCGTGATTTTTTGGTAGATAGGTTTCCTCAATCTAGTTGGAAAGAGCTATCTATGGGCATGAGTAATGATTTCGAAGTTGCCATTCAAGAGGGCGCTACCTTTGTACGTGTGGGAACTGCTATCCTGGGAACGCGATCCTAGGGTAGAATTGGACGAATACAAATAACTAATTGAGGAGAATTTTCTTGATACTGTTTTTGATCCAACTTGTTGATTTGATAGTACGCCTTTTTGTACTGCTCATTTTGGTGCATGTTGTGCTATCATATTTTATGGACCCATTCCACCCGGTTCGGCGGCAAGTAGACCGCATCGTCGAACCTCTGTTAATGCCTATTCGTCGGGTGATTCCCTTGGTTGGGATGTTCGATTTTAGCCCTTTAGTACTGCTGATTTTGGTTCAAATCATTGGTATGATAATAACAAGTATCTTACGATCGTTCTTCTAAGATATTTCGATCTGAGGAGTAGCCATGACCGCAAAAGAGTTTCATTTACATGATGGTAGAAAGGGAGCGGCTTTGGGAATTCGGGTTGTTCCACGCGCTGCACGCAATGAGATCGTCGAAATACTCCATGATGGTACCATCCGCGTTCGCTTGAAAGCGGCTCCAAAAGAAAAAGAGATCAACCAAACGTTGGCTGAATTCTTGGCATCTGTACTCGGTGTATCCAAAGATCGTATTGAGGTTGTAGCAGGTCGCGGTGGGCGAGATAAATTAGTATCTGTGCTTGATATGGATGCCCCCGAAGCGCAGCAGAAGATCATTCAAAATTTGACCTGATTTGCACTCCAATTGCATAAGAAAAATCCTTCCCAAATTGTGGAAGGATTTTTGATTCCTGCCTTCGGCATCTAACTTCTAATTTCCAATATCTAATCCTCACGTCATACCGTACTGCGTAGGTGAAGGAATTTCATCTCCATTGGCTGCCAACTGCCAGATTGTGTAATAGGCTGTTTCGCGTAGTTCAGGATCGCTGCCGAAGAATTGGGTGTAAATTTCTGGGAATACTTGAGCAATGCCTTTTATCTGAATCTGGAAAAGTGCCGCTAATTGCTCATCCTCAGTGCCTTGTTGTAGAACCTGGTTTAGCATTTTGATCGCCGGTTCACCGGGACTGACGCCTACACCGAGTTCAGCGGCAAACGAGATCAACCAGGGAAGTTCAGCCAGGGGGAGTTGCGCTTTGGGAATATGGAAGGTTGGATCGTTGATATCTTCCATGGCTTGCGCGGCTGCATTCTTGACCACCCACTGAGCATCTTCGATTTGCATCTCTTCCAGGAGCCGAATTGCCCAATCTTCGCGTGTGCGCCGCAGCCCGGAGATTGCCGCTCGTCTGACGAGTAGATCGTCAATTGCAGTGGCTTCGCGCAAAGTTGGGTATCCCTCTTCAGGATGATTGGCAAAAGCCTCTGCGGCTGCGTGACGCAGTTCCTCGCTGCCTTGCAGCAAGGAACTGGCAATTGCTTCCAAAGCTGGCTGCGTACCGATATTGACCAGGGCCAAACAGGCTGCCCGGCTGACAGCAGGTTGATCGTTGAGTAGTTGAATTAGCACATCAACTGCTTGTGTATCACGATGGTAGCCACTGCCCAAGGCAGCTAATTGGCGGACACTGAGTGTGGATGAATTGAGCAGGTGCCTGAACAAAGCTGAGATATCCGGATCTTTGGTTCTTGCTAGACAGGTTAGCAGGCGTGCTCTAGCGCCCAGAGGGAGCTCTTCGTTTGTGAACAATCCCGAAAGTTTGCCTAGAATAAGTTTGCGCCATTGAGCATTAAGTGGGATATCGGGTAGCCATTCGGCGGCGAAGATTGGCTGTCGGTAGAGAATGTTTTCATGTTGCGATAATAAAAGGCTGGCCTGCGCGCTGAGATCGCGTTGTGTGGCCAGGAATTGAATTGTCATATCTCTCAGCAGCCATGCTGGCTGAGCATATAAATCTTCGTTCAACGCTCCTAATGAAGCATGCCCGGCTATAAAGGCCTGGATCATGGGATGAGCGAAGCTGAAACGGTCATCGATTCTGTAGCGCAACAAGCCGTTATCTGCTAAATCTGGCAAGACACGAGGAATAGTGATTTTAGCCCCATGGTCCTCCTCGCCAGGGTGATCTATATCGTCAGCATAAGTGTCAAAATCTAGGCCATCAACTTCTGAGAGCCACAAATTGGCTTCGCTTTCTGTGAAACTGGATTTGCGTCTGAGAACTGCCTGATATGAAAGGCGCTCTAGGGCGGCATGTGCTTTCGGTATGTCCACTGACATTCGCCGGATATAGGCATCGATAGCGTCCGAGAGTCTTGGTCCGCGTACATCACCAGCATATGCAGCCCATATTTGCAGAGTGAATTCAAAAGGCGTAATGGCTGAATGCTGGTTCAACAACCAGCCGTTGAGCAGCAGCGGGTGAACAGATGAATAATCATCACGAGTTTCAACATCGATAAACTGCGACCACATCTTCCCCCAGGTATTGGTAAATTGTGCTTGCTGCCGGGGTCCCCAAACAGCCATTGGAAGTGGTGCAAAGCCTAGTTTTGGCAGACCACCATTGAGCCGGGTATTGGCAGCCGCCACGATCTTAATGTGGGGGAATGTCTCTAGCAGTAGTTGCACATAGTTCACCACTTCGGCCAGCGGTTCAGGTGCCAGTTCATCCAGTCCATCGAGCAAGAAAAGCGCTTTGCCAGTATCGAAAGTAGTCTGGATGAAATTTGGCAAGCGAGGCGCACTCAAGGTCGAAGCTTGAAGACTGAGTGCATTGACCAGAGTCTCCAGGGGGTTCTCAGAACTTGTAGGTAAATTGAGATCTGCGGCGTGAAGCAGAATGGGAATGAAATCGGCCAGGGTTTCAGAGTGCACCTGGTTGCGCGCTATTTTCGCAGCCAAATTCGCCAGGGCAACAGACTTGCCGCTGCCGGGCGGCCCCACTAGAAGGATGTTCATACCACTTTCTAACGCTTCTTCCACTGAAATGGTGTGTGTGCCAAACGCCGAAGCCAATTCTGGCATGTCGGGCATAAAGGGGATGGTTTGGGTGATGATATCTTCGTGAGGTGGCTCTTCGCTGGGCTCGATGGGCCGAGGTAAGGTCAACAGCCTGGGGGGGATTAGGATTTCATCGAGCGAAAAGAGTGGTGCAGCCAGGTGAAGGCTTTGAGCATACTTGATTGTATCTGCCAGATGCCGATCTTCAATACCCGCCTGCAGTCCCTTTTTTGCAGATTGAAGGCTGTCTTTTAATGAATGGAAAAGTCTGACTGCATGCGGCCGCAGTATGACCACCAGCCACCAAAAGATTGTCGCTGCAGCAAAACCAATCCAGAAGGATAAGCGTTCAAAATTTAGTGACCGGAAAAAGTTGATCATGATTTATTCGGCATAAAGGATGCGATTGCAAGAATCGCAATAGGTAATACTGCTGGGTGAGCGTGCTTGCTGGTAGAAGGCTGAGGCCAGGGTTGAGCCACACGCGGCACAGGTGCGATCTTGTACTTTGGCAACGCCCACACCGGCGCGTTTCGCTCTAACACTTTCGTAGATCTTAAGATCATCGGTATCAATGCCCGAAGCCTGTTCCTGACGTTTGAGTACTAAATCGGCAACAGCCTCATCAATTTCAGATTTCTCTTTGAGTAGATCAGCATTTCTGGATTCGGCTTCAGACAGCGCCTGGTCGAGTTGTGCTTGGGCCACATCGAAGATTTCCTGTGTCTCGTCCACCGCCAGCATGGCCTCTAATTGGCGTTCCTCCAGCACATCCAGATAGCGCTTTAGTGCATCAATCTCGTTTTGGATGTCTTCCAATTCCTTGGGATTGGTGACGGTTCCGCTGTAAAGCCTTTTTTCCGATTCTTCGATCTTGGCGCGTTGGTCTTGAACGGCGGCTCTTTCAGATCGTAGGTGTTTTTGTGCTGAACTCAACTCTTCTTGGGCAGCATCGGTTTCTTCTTTGGCGTTTTTGACCACGCGGTCATCCTCAAGGATGGACTGGATTTCTTGTAGCCGACGGTTGTGATCGTCAATCTGGCTGTCGATGCGTTGAAGGTGATAGAGATTTTCTGAACGGCCCATAGTTAGGATTATAGATGTGGTTGCCCGGGAAAGCAAGGGAGTTAGGATAAAATACAGGCATGCCTAACAAAACTATTGATTGGTTCCCGTTGATTATTGCCATTGTGGTTCTTTTGGTGGTTACCATCCCTTTTATTGTAGCGGCAAATGCGGGTGGCGACGAATACAAATTTGGGGGATTATTACTCAACCCTTTAGATGGATTTACTTATTTGGCAAAGATGTACCAGGGTTGGGAGGGTGGTTGGCGAAATCAGATGGCCTACAGCGCTAACCCCGGTGAGGGTGCCTATATAAATTTATATTATCTCTTCCTGGGGCATGTTGCACGAATTTTGAACGTGCCTTTGATCCTTGTGTATCATGCTGCGCGCTTGCTGGGGTCGGTTGCTATGCTTTGGATGGTTTGGCGCTTCTTCGGCAAGCTTTTCAAGGATCAGCGGGCACATCGCCTGGCATATGCGTTGGCCGCGTTGGGCACGGGGATGGGTTGGGTTATGGTCCCATTTGGTCAAATCACCTCCGACCTTTGGGTTGCAGAGATCTATCCGTTTTTGTCGGCCTTTACGAATCCCCATTTCCCTTTAGGGTTGACGATGGTGTTGTGGCTGATCCTGCCGCAAGAAGATGGAGCAATGTGGTGGCGGGCGCTTCGGCGCATTTTGATTTCTGTGATGATCAGTATCGTCAGTCCTTTTGGGTTGGTTGTTGTAATTACGATCTTGGGTGGCCACTTATTATATTTATTTTATGCCAACCAGGCTTGGAAAGATTTATTCATCGTACGTAAAGAGTTTATCAGGCTCCTGCTTATCTTGATCGGTGGCTTGCCGCTGATGTTCTATTATCTTTGGATTTCGGCCAATGACCCTGTCATTGTCGTATGGAATCTTCAAAACCTGACCCTCTCGCCGCCTGTATGGGATTTATTTATTTCGCTCTCTCCGGCGTTGATCTTGGCGGGTGTTGGGGTATGGGCGTTCGTCAAAAAAGATCCTGTAGACAAGGTTGAGCAGCCCCAAGTGATTTTGCTCGTCTGGTTGATACTGGGATTGATATTGATCTATATCCCCTTTGGGTTACAGCGCCGTTTTCTCACTGGCCTATTTATTCCTCTGGCAGGGCTGACAGCTTTGGGGATCGAAAAATTGAGTCAACACAGGCCCAAAATGCATCGCTTTTGGGTGATCGTTTTTTACATTCTTATAATTCCGACGCAACTGGTGGTTCTCATGGCAGGGTTCTTTGGCGCACGTACTTATGATGCCAACTTGTATTTATCCGACGGTGAAGGACGTGCCTTGGATTGGATTGTCGAGAATACGGATTCAGACGCGCTGGTTTTGTCCAGCCCTGATATGGGTATTTTTATCCCAGCTTTCACAGGGCGGCGGGTGATCTATGGGCATCCCTTCGAAACGGTTTTTGCTGATCAAGAAGAAGAATTTGTCGAGGGTATTTACTCAAATCGTTTCACCTCGGATGAACGGCGGGCTATACTTGCGGAGCGGGGCGTGAACTATATTCTTTGTGGGCCGCGCGATCAAGAAATCTCGGATTGCTCTGAATGGGATTTCGAGATCAAGTTCTCCGAAGGACAAGTATTGATCTTTGGTTTAGGAAACTAATCGAGCAGGCATGAAATCGTTGCTTAAAGAACGACTATCTTCCATCGTTGGTCTGCGGTCACTCTGGCCGCTGCTATTGCCGCTGCTTCTTTTTCTCCCCGGGCTGAACGACTTCCCATTTCCATCTCCTGATGCGACTTTCTCCGATGTAGCCATCTCGCATTACCCTAACGCTTTGTATCTGAAACGCGCGCTTACAGAGTGGGGCGTAATTCCATTGTGGTCACCGAGTATCCTGAGCGGGTATCCTTTTGCGGCTAATCCGCTCGCAGGGTTATGGTATCCACCGGGATGGCTTGCGTTGATATTCCCTTTGCCAATGGGATTCAATGTAGTGGTTATGGCTCATCTGCTTCTCGGAGGGGTAGGACTTTATACGTTCTTGCGACAGAAAGAACTTTCCCATGAAGCAGCATTACTTGGTGCCCTGGCCTTCGAATCTATACCCAAGATCTTCGCCCAATACGGCGCTGGACATTTGACCCTGGTGTACGCTGTGGCTTGGACGCCGTGGCTGCTGTGGTGTCATGTGCCACGTTCCAAGTTTCAGGCGGTGCGAAGTTTTCGTGGATGGCCGGGAATAATACTAGCGCTGATATTTTTGGCTGATCCTCGCTGGGCACCGTACGCCGGGCTGATGTGGCTTGTTTACGTTGTTGCGCATAGGCGTTCTCCCGTTGGCGGAAATTTTGGAGTAGAAGGTCAACTATCTAAAGTCCAACCCTTCGACAGGGCTCAGGGCAGGTATCTAATTTCCAATATCGTTCTCTCCCTCCTCCTGGCTGCTCCCCTGGCAATACCTCTACTCGAATATACGCGTCTCTCCACTCGCAGCACAATGACTGTGGAAGATATTTTTGCGCACTCACTTCCCCCAGCACGCTTGTTGGGATTACTCTTCCCTGATTTCGGCGGCTTTCATGAGTGGATGCTCTACCCGGGCGGGGTGGTGATGGTTTTATTCCTGGCAGCAATTTTGTCAGGAGCGCGTCGAGGTGCAATTCGATTCTGGTTGGGGGTATTTGTCTTATCAATTCTCTATTCTATTGGATCGAACTTGCCGCTGCTGCCTGTGTTGGCGCAGATCCCCGGTTTTGATTTGCTGCGCGTACCCCCGCGAGTGTTATTTCTTGCTGGCTTGTCAGGCGCGATATTGGCAGCCTATGGATTGGACATTTTGACAAGAGATTCGCAGGTCAAGTGGCGTCGGGTCAGCTTGGGGTTGGTTGGGGTAACCGCCTTTGTAGTGGTATTTGCCCTTTTCATAGGGTTGATGACAGGTGTTTGGTCGCGCGGTTTTCTCTGGGGCGCGGGCATTATATTATTTGGATCCCTTTGGGTGCTGCTGAAACGCAGGGAACAAATCCCACCTCAAATTTGGTTGGTAGTCCTGTTTGGGATGGCGATCCTGGATTGGGGTGCGGTCAATGCCTCGGTCCTGTCCTTCCGCTCAAAAGAACAAGTTGCACATGATGACAAGGCTCTCGGCGAATTATTCACAGAGCAGAGAGATTTCAGGATATATTCGCCTTCATACAGTTTGCCGCAAGACGTTGCCGCATTGTATGGTTTGGAATTAGCTGATGGCGTTGACCCTTTGCAGTTGGCTACTTATGCAGATTATATGGATACGGCAACCGGCGTGCCCCGCAGCGGATACAGTGTCACCCTGCCGCCCTACGCCAATGGGAATCCCGCAAAAGATAACGTGGCATATCAACTTGATGCCAGAGCCTTGGGCATTCTCAATGTTGAGTATGTCGTGACATCGTTTGCGCTGCCCGTGGAAGGGTTGGTACTGCTTGACCAGTTTGACGGAACCTGGATCTATGAGAACGCGCATGCCTTGTCGAGAGCATGGGTTCAACCCCGCGATGCCGAAATTGGAGATGGGGCGAGTGTTGTAGAATCCCTTGATTGGCGCCCTAATACCATTTCCCTGCAAGCAGAGGGACCTGGATTGCTAGTGCTTTCAGAGATCGCTTATCCGGGATGGCGGGTCAAAGTCGATGGTGAGTTTGCGGCCATGGAAACTCCATTAGGATTGCTACGAGGTGTAGAATTGCCCCCAGGCGAACACCAGGTTACGTTCTATTATCGCCCGTTGAGTATCTACTTAGGTTTAGGGTGTTTTGTCTTGGGAGTTTTGCTTCTTATTTGGATGAATAGGGATCGGAGAAAGAAAGCATGACGAGTACGGTCAATAGTCAGCCGTCAGCGACTAGCCATCAGCGGTATCCGCAATGGTTATGGATTTTCGCCATCGCTGTCATGTTGGTGACAAGCGTTCCGTATTTGATTGGGTACGCGGTTGAGGGCAGTGATTGGCAATTTACGGGTTTTGTCTTTGGCGTTGAAGACGGCAATAGTTATATGGCCAAGATGCTGCGCGGTGCCGCTGGCGATTGGTTGTTTCGCACACCCTACACTGCCTGGCCTCAGGGGGGGGTGCTGGCCTTTTTGCCCTACATGCTGCTGGGTAAGTTGACTGCTCCGCCGGGACAACATGTACAGTTGGTGGCTTTGTTTCAGATTTTCCGCATTGTCGCTGGAATCTTCTATCTCTTGGCGAGTTACGATTTTCTGGCCTTGTTCATCAAAGGGGAGCGCTGGCGCCGTTGGGGTGTGACCTTGGTCGCTCTCGGCGGCGGTTTGGGGTGGCTATTGATTTTGTTGGGAAAGAGCTCTTGGCTGGGCTCGCTGCCTCTCGATATATATTCCCCAGAGACATTTGGATTTCTTATGCTTTTTGGCCTGCCGCACTTGTCTTTAGCGCGGGCATTGGTGTTGTGGGGGCTGCGAGCATATCTGTTTCCGGCGTTGGCGCCCTGGAAAAACCGCTCGGGCATGTTCACTGGAATCCTATGGTTGCTGATGGGTTTGATGCAGCCACTGTCCATCGTTCTGGCTTGGGGGATTGTCGCTGCGCATTGGGGTGTATTACTTCTCCAGCGTTTGTGGGATCACTGGAAAACCAAGGATGCCGATTGGGCTGGCTGGCGACCATGGTTGCATAAATGGCTTTGGATTGTGGCCATCACTGCGCCATTAGTGATCTACACAGTTTGGGCCTTCAGCGCTGATCCCGTGCTCAAGCAGTGGACAGCCCAGAACTTGATCCTCTCGCCTCATCCATTGCACTATCTCGCTGCCTATGGCCTGATGATCCCGTTTGCTGTTGCAGGCGGAATTCACTTGCTGAAAGATAAGGTCGATGCCCATTGGCTGCCCATTGCCTGGAGTCTGGCTTTGCCGATGTTTGTGTATGCGCCTTATCCACTGCAGCGGCGTTTGGCAGAGGGATATTGGGTTGCCCTGGTTGTTTTGGCGCTGATCTATTTTGATCGTCTCAAACGTAAGGATCTGCTGTCTTTTCAGTGGTTGATAGGTTTGGCATTTCCCACCACGCTGTTCTTTTTCTTCGGCAGCATCAACGCTGTCAAGACTCCCCAAATGCCAATTTATCGTTCGCAAGGCGAAGTGGCCGCATTTGAATACCTGGATGAAGTTGCACCCAAGGATTCTGTCGTGTTAGCATCGTTTGAAACTGGCAACGCCTTGCCCGCATGGGCTCCACTGTTTATGGTTATTGGCCACGGACCCGAAAGCGTCGGACTGGCTGAATTGAGCCCGCGCATTGCCCAGTTTTATACCTATGCGACCCCTGAAACAGAGCGCCTTGCCCTGCTAGAAAAATTCAATGTGGATTATGTGTTATGGGGTCCCTACGAGCGAGAACTTGGCAGCTGGCACCCCAGTAAGAGTGCCACCCTTGAAGAAATTTATACCGATAATGAATATACTTTATATCAAGTGAATATTCCATAAATGCAAACGGTTGCCGCTGATGGCTAACCGCTAACTACTAACAGCTATTCGCTACCTGCTACCCTATGTTCAAACGAATCTTCCGTCTTCCATACTTCCCGATCATCATCGCTCCGATCATTCTATTCTCAGAGCATCTCTTCAGGGGCAAAGCACTCTTTTGGGGAACGCCGGCTTTGCAGTTCGTTCCCTGGTGGTCTTGGGCCTGGGAGATAGTCTTGGACGGGCACATTCCCCTATGGAATCCGCTGCTGGGTATGGGGGCGCCATTGATCGCAAATTACCAGTCAGCGCTATTTTATCCACCGAATTGGTTATATTTTCTGAGTTATACCGTGGGGGGTGTGGCTGTGATGGCCTGGATGCAAGCTGTGGTCGTTCTGCTGCACCTGATTTGGGCCGGCCTGGGCATGGTTGCTTTGACCCGTAGATTGGGGATGAATCAATTGGCGCAGACCATATGCGGATTAGCCTTCAGCTTGTCTGGATATCTTGTGGCACGCGCCTGGTTCGCCAGCATCAATGCCGCCGTAGCCTGGCTGCCGTGGGTAATGCTGTTTGCCTTCGATGTTGCCAAAGAGCGCTCTCGAGGGTCTGTGTTGAAATTGGGTCTGGTAATCGGGATGCAGCTACTCGCAGGCCATGCGCAAACAGCCTGGTACACCTTGTTGTTGGGTGGTGTGTGGATGGTGTTTTGGGGATGGCAGTTTGCACCAAACGAAGCGTTCAAGTTCCGACTCCGACAAATTCTGCAATCTGAATTACGTTTAGGCCTGGCATCGCTGTTAGGTGTTGGATTGGCAGCTGTGCAGTTATTCCCCACGGCAGTCTACCTGATGCAATCCCAGCGAGCAGGTGCGGTGGATATGGAATTTGCCTTAAATTACTCTTTCTGGCCATGGCGCTTTCTTGGCCTGCTTGCTCCAACCTTCTTTGGCAGTCCGGTTTCTAGTGACTATTGGGGCTATGGAAATTATTGGGAAGATGCTGTCTATGTGGGGGTGCTTCCGTTATTATTGGCATTGAGTGCTATTTTTTACGCCATACGAAAACAAAGGACAGAGATCACTGACCGCCGACCACCGATCCTTCGACAAAGCTCAGGACAAGCCGCGGTCAGCGGTCAGCGGTCTGTTGTCATATTTATCTTTATTCTCGCTTTGATCTCGATGCTGCTCGCGTTGGGAAAGAACACCCCCATCTACCCCTGGCTTTACCAGCACATTCCTGCCTTCGATATGTTCCAGGCGCCGACGCGCATCTCTATTTGGGCGGTCTTTAGCCTGGCGCTTTTGGCAGGCATAGGCTCTGAGAAATGGCGCAAGCCCGAGGGGCGCGGCCTGTACTGGACACGCTTGGGCACTGCAGGTGCCTTTGCCATTTCTTTGGGGGCCGGGCTGGCTTTCTTTGCCATGGGCGATGTCAGTCCGACGTTTATTCGTGCCACCGCGCTGGCGGGGATTCTGGCCCTGGGGGTGGGTGTCTTAGCGCTCACGCGACCTGAGCAACCTTCAAGCACGTGGATGTGGGCGGCGGCGGTTTGGGTTGCAGTAGATCTTTTGATTGCAGGATGGGGTTTAAACCCTGGTGTTGATCTATCTTTTTACACTCAAGCCCCAAGCGTAGATGTCACAGAGATTATTGGTGATGGTAGGGTGTTCATTGCTCCCGAGGACGAAGATATACTCAAGTACGAACGCTATTTGCGCTTCGATTCTTTTGTTACCGGTGAGGATTGGGATAGTTTGCGAGCTTCTAGTTTGCCGAACATGACATTGTTCGATGGAATCCCTTCGGCGAATAATTTTGATCCCTTTGTCCCGGGCCGTTATGCTCGTTGGATGGAGACTCTTCAGAGTGTTGATGAACCCACTGCCGATAAGCTATTGGATTTGATGGATGTCTCTCTCTTGGAAAGGATGGATGCTGCGCGGGGCTCAGGGGTGTTCTTTGAACCCCAAGGAGATTCCAGCCGCTTACGATGGATCCCTTGCGCGATCTATGCTGAAAGTGAGGAGGCTGCCTGGGAACAGGTATTTTTTGGAGGAATCGACTTTGAGAGCGTGGTTGTTCTTGAAGGGGCCGAACCAACTCAAAACCCAGATTGCACATCCGCTTTGGGGCAGGCAAATCTCCAAGACGAGAATCCCAATTCTCTGATCATCAGCGTACAGGCAGATTCTCCAGGTTGGCTTGTTCTATCGGATGTCTGGTACCCTGGATGGCGGGTCAGTATCGATGGTACTCCTGCCCAATTGCTACGGGCGAATTACCTCTTTCGGGCTGTCGGCGTGGCACAAGGGAATCATATTGTTCAATTTGATTATCGCCCTCTCGAATTCTACGTTGGAACTGTGATAAGTTTTGTTGCTTTGTGTGGATATTTGATCGCTGCCAGGAAATACCGGCTATTTCGTATATTCTTAAGGTAAAATATTACTATTGAAAAGATTGCTAGAAATTCGTTTATCTGATATTTGGAGCCGACCAATGAGGCGTCTGCGATATTCACTACTGATATTGCTGGTGATTGTAGGGATTTTTCTCAATATTGAAAGAGTTGATATTGGAGCTGAAGCCGATATCATCAATTTGCATACCGTTGTATACATTCTGGCCTTTGTTGCTGTTTTAACGACGTTGCTGATACCTTATAGATGGCGGCCCTCCTCGATAATTATGATCCTATTTTGGGTAGTCGTTTATCTTGTCTTGCGATTGACAATTTATGATGCGCGCTTACTGTTGGGGGGGATACATACTTATTTGACAATCACAGAGTTAGCCATGCTGTCTCTATTGGTTTTGGCCACCAGTAGAGTAGCAAATGATCTATATGAAGTCGAAGACTCCGTTGCCACAGCAACACTCGAGGATGTGAGCGACCGAGTAAAGCATATGGATCAGGCGGAAGAGCTTATCACGAAAGAGTTTGCCCGCAGCCGTCGTTATGATACACCGATTAGTGTCATGGTGTTAAAAGTGCATCCGGATGATGTGCAGTTCAATATGCAGCGCGCTGCTGAGGAAATCCTGCAAGGGATGTTGAAGCGTTATGCTTCGAACCGCTTAGTGCGTTTATTGGATAGGGAATTGCGCCGTTCCGATCTTGTGCTAGAGCGCATGAAAGAAGATGAGATTGTCTTGGTGTTGCCCGAAACCACTCCTGAAGGGACAGATGTTTTGGCAGACCGTATTCGGAGTGCGATCAAGAAGAATATGGGCATCAATATCACAGCGGGCTACGCCTCATTCCCAGATGAAGCCCTCACCTTTGATGATCTACTAAAACAGGCGCAAACGCACGCCATTGTACCTCATATCGAGGGGGATACTGAGGGAACTGTAAAACTCCCTGCTTGACGGGAAGGAAAACCTCTAGATGTCAGATTGGTCTACAGAACCCCACACATCGCGTTATGAATCAGGCGATAGTGAAAATATCTTTGCTCAATATCCTTGGTTGGAAAATTTTTCCCCGCGCAACCGAATTTTGAAAGGGCGAAGTTATGAAATTGCCAAACGTGCCATGGATCTCTCTATTGTCATCTTATCTGCGCCAGCCTGGTTATTTGTATTGGGGCTGTGCGCGCTGCTCATCAAACGTGAAGAGCCAGACGGAACCATAATCTTTTGGCAGGAGAGAACGGGCAGAGGCGGGCGACGCTTTCGGATGTATAAGGAGGTGTGCAAAAATAAGATCCCATTTTTGAAATGGTCTGGAAGAATCG
>CAZLNX010000088.1:0-18528 GCA_964560795.1 uncultured Anaerolineales bacterium
TGGCGAAGCCATCGAGCGCAGGCGTCTTTACCAAAAGAAGACCATCCTCTTCGTGAAGTAGTTGTTAGAAGCACTATCTTCCGGTTCGGCAATACCATCGGCTTTCTCAGACTATTACATATGATAATTCCACATTGGCTTTTTCGGGGCTTCATAGCTTGGCCTCTGTCCTTGCTTCCTCCAGCTTCGTACTCCTATTACCAGGTTTGCATGTCGATTTCTCCACTGACACATTGGTTATGCTTTAGTCAGGTGGGATTTTCGCTTACTGGGTATCATTTACCAATTTCCTAGATGGGTTCCTCCTCTCCTAATTCCCATGGTTTCAAGCTTTTCTAGACACGATGCGACCCACTCTTGCGGGGACTTTTTCTTGTCGCCTAACACGAATGGTATTGGTTGAGTCTCACCTGGTTTGTGCTTTCAGAAAATATTTCAGCAACTAATTCCGCGGCTTTTTAGGTACCCAGTTTTCGCCCAAATAAGCGGCAACTTGCTCAAAACTTGAGTGAACCGAAACGGAAAAGGGACATGTTGCATAGAAAATGCGTTTTCTACCTTGCCTGACTAGAGATAGCAGAAATCCAACCGCTTGTTTTCTTGATCAGATCCAGATTTTGCTATCTTGTGAACAAAAATTAAGGCCATTGGATGTTTGGCGAGCACAAAAACCGAAAAAGTTGAGTTTTCACTATCGAAATTATCTCTTTTTGCTCAGAAATCAGAGCAACGCGCCGCTATTTCGGGCGAAACTTAGGTAGGTAAGTTCATTTTTCATCGTAAACGCGGAATATACCATTGGGACCTGCAACGAATATGTCGCCGTTCTTACTTATGGCAAGCCCATTCGCGTCAATGCCTGTGCCATCCATGCTAATCATGGGTTCGACTTGACCTTCCTTTGAGACGCGAATTACAGCATACCCTTCTATGTCACCATTGGTATGCAACCAAATATTTCCATCCTCATCGATGGCTATTGCTGTCGATCCACCAGTAGTTCCTTCATGGTCCCAAGTGTAAATTTCTTCAGTATTTCCCTCTATCAAATCAACAAGTAACACATACACTTTTGTCGTGGGTCCACTTTTTTCACCGAACTCATCTGCACCTGTAGCAAATAAAGTGCCATCACTTGCGAAAGCAATCTTTACTTTCACTAATTTCTCAGGGTACTCAATTGCATGGGATATTACTTGTCTATCTGGTGTTATCTCGAAAATAGGCGTCCCACTCACAGGGGCGATGAATACATTTCCCGTAATTGGATTGATAGAAAGGGATGAAGGCCCTCGTTGATTATTTAAGTTAGAGATATTGATTTGTTGTGCTTCTTCTTCACCAGGAGAAACATAGTTTAAGGGCGATGACGTTACACCACCACCGATTGTGAAATAAATCACACCATACTGATCAACAACAAGATCATGGAAATAGAAATTTCGGTTTGATGCTGGCAAATCAAAAATATTAGTTACTTCACCTTCAGGGCTAATAGCAATTATCCTGGGAATATTTTGACCACTCTCTTCGCAAGCGCTTGTGGCCGCATATAGCGTGCCATCTGGGCCAACTCCTAGTGGTATATTGACAGGAAATCCTCCCGCAAGATACTGTACTGATTCGTCTTCCAAGTTTGCCACAGAGATAGACCCCAGCCGATTGTTTGCAAAGGCAATATGCGATTCGTCAAGGAAAGAAAAACCAAAGCCAGATTTGCATTCGCCACCACGATATAAAAGACCATATCTCTTGAGAATTTGTCCTGTATTGGGGTCCATCTCAATTAATCCGGTTTTATCTCCATTCAGGTAGAGTTTTCCAGTGGAGCTCACTTTCAGGTAATTTGCAGAGTCGCCCATTCCTCTGAAAATCGTTGTTTTTGTACCATCGGGTTCTATCCGGGTTACCCGACCATTTTCTGTTAAGAATTCGGTCACAATTAGTGCACCATCGGGCATCTGACCGATATACATAATAGTTTGGAATCCCTCCGCTATGGTGTTGTATGTACCGTCTGGAAAAATTTCCACAACAGAAGTTCGGTTTATACTTCCAAACATCTGACCATTAGATGTGTAAGTATGTGGAATGACATTCCTTTTTCCTCCTGCAATCAGTGCCCACTCTGTCGTGCTACCATCTGGGTACAGTAATAAAATTTTTCTACCAGGTTCATCCATTATGAAAATGGCATCTCCAGGACCTTCTGTTATATCCATGCCACCTGCATTATCCCTGATTTTTGTCACTACACGTGTGTTTGGGTCATAAACGTACACACCATGTCTATCCGGGCTAAAACTTTGAGCATAGATGTACCCAGTTTCACTTGCTGCCACTGTAAAAAGATCACCAATTGGCGGCGCAATCAAAGAGTTGACATGATACTCCACTGGAACACCAAACAAGTAGTCAATGCTTGTTCTAGGAATGGCTGTTGCTAAATCATCCGGATCATTTTCATCAACGAATGCAACTTCTTCATCTGAACCGAGAATTGCTTTTTGGAAACTACCATCATTCAATGACTTTAATTTTATAAATAACTGATCAATAATGATGCTTGAAATTTTATCGCTTTCAGGGTTTATTTCAGACAAATCAATTCTAAACTCCATTGATCCATTCGAATATCGCAATTTTGATTGAGAATATTGCCTCCCAGCATCTGTAAATAAGCCAGTTTGTAAAGACCACTCCAATACAACTTGTGAATTATCACCAGTACTCAGAGTTATGCTAAACTCTTCCAACCCTTCGAGGCCAATTACACAAACATACAACGAATCATTATTTGCCAATGCAAACGCTGATTTATTTTCAACATCCACACCATGACCAATTCCTACAACTCTGATTTCATACTGAAATTCCACAGGCCATTCATCACAATTACCATCTACAATAATTTGAATATTGGATGATAAGGTTTCATTTTTCGAGTAAGAAAGTTGTGATTCTACATTTGATCCAGAAAAGGCAGATAAAACAAATGTGATACATATTGATAAAAACAACATTTTCTTATTCATGGTTTCCTCCTGTAATATTTGCCAACGCCTGTTGATAATTATAACTAAATAATCTAAGATCGTACAAACCGAAAAGTCAACTACTACCGACTTTCAGTCGGTAGCTTGGAAGGTCGAATGAAATTCGACTAAAGCTCATCTTCCACATGAAAGTCTTGGTCTTCATCTTCAGGTGACATCCGTAATTGTCTCTCAATGTATTCTGCCACAATCTCGTCAGTCACATTGCCTGTACTTGCTGCAAAGTAGCCACGCGCCCACTAATGTCGTCCCCAATACTCGCGACGCAATTCATCATACTCCTGCAACAGCTTCCGGCTACTTCGTCCTTTTACTCGCTGCACGAATTCGCTCACGGATAGATTTGGCGGAACTGACACTAACAGATGTACGTGGTCTTTTGCTACATGTCCTTTCACAATGTACACGTCCAAACTGGCGCATGTTTGCCGGACCAGCTCACGAACTCGCTTACCGATTGCTCCTCTCAAGAATGGTTTGCGGTATTTCGTAATCCATTCCACATGGTATTTCAGATCATACACTGAATGGGCCGATTTTAAATAACTCATGCCCTCATTATACTAACTCAAAGTTGAAAACGGCCTGCTTGAAAGGCAGGGGTTTTTGACCCTATTTACAGACAATCAATTAACCATCAGGGGGCAATATGGATAAACCACACTGTTTGCCACCTCCCCTAAACACTTCCTTATCGTCTTTTTCCCCTTCATAAATTCCATTTCTTCTAATCTAATTTCATAATCACCATTCCGTGTTTATTCCAGGAACCCGGCAAATCGCCATCGGCTGATAAATTTGTCGAACCAAGCCTGATTTTGCATATATTGATTGCTTTCTTTTTGGGAGTCCAGATATGGTTCCCAATTTGTTGATAACTCTGTGTCTGCCACTTCTGTCCTATGAAGCCTTTGTCGGTAAAGATGTCACTACCCGCCTAGCAATCAACTATACTTTCGGCAGCCAAACACTCATCTGTACTAGCTGGAACCAAGTCATAGACAAGTGGCATGCCATTGAGCGTGGTAATCGTGACCAACTTGTAGCCAAAATAGTTCATCTTCTTGCTGGAACAATAGCCATTGTCTGGACTGCCGAGAAAATCACTCCGTTTCTTGCATCTTCGATAGCCTACGACAAGTACTGACTTGGTGTCGAGTAGACAATGTTCCCAAAGCGTGAAGTACATTTTCGCTCAACAATATCTTCGAAAGCACTCTACCAGATGACACAGATCACGGGCTCGACGATTGAATTGGCTTATATCCAACAACTTGGGAAGCAAATCCAAATAGTTGGCTCGCAGAAAGGTGAGATATTGCGTTTCGCTAGGATACGGTATGAAATCCATTGCCAACAACACCGTGATCACTTCACTATCTCGAAAATCTGACTTCTTGCCAGGTCTCCCATTCCGATAGTCGCCTGCATGTTCCAAATACCAGTAATCAACTTAGGCATATATGATTGTTAAAGATCTCAGAAATCGGTATACTATTCATGGGGTAGTTCTCCTGGTAGGGTTTGTTAGCTTCTATTTTGGAGAACTACCTCTTTTATTTCAACTCACATCAACCCTCAAATAAAAGTATGAAGGATATTTCTAATATCGTTCGTAATAATTTTTCCCAGTTTCATACTCGATCAAGACATGAATTCAGCCAAAAACTTTTCCCGATTGGCTAAGATGGACGTTTTGCCGCTGGACGTTTTCAGAATCCATTTTGGTCCAACCAAGTGGACTTGCCGTAGTGCGATCGCAGAATTCTGGCTGACATGTTTGCGCAGTGCATCCGCAATTTTCTGGCGCTCCTGTGGGTCGTCTGTATCTACCTCAGCTACGATTACCACTTCCTCGGTCCCGGCTTTTTCATCTTCGATCCCAAAAGCAACCGCCCTTCCGTGATGAACACCCGGCACTTCGTAAGACAGATCCATCAAATCCTGCGGATATATGTTCTTACCACCTACAATAATTATATCCTTCTTGCGCCCGGTCACAAAAAGTTCGCCATCCATCCTGTAACCGTAATCGCCGGTCAGGTACCAGCCATCACTCAGAGCCGCTCTAGTGACGTCGGGGCGGTTGTAGTAGCCAGTCAACATGCAGTCGCTTTGCAATGCAATTTCACCGATCACCCGGTCGGGCAGATCCAGCCCTTCATGATCCAGGATTCGGATATGGGTATTACGGATTACCCTTCCCGAAGACATCATTCTAAGGGCGGCTTTTCCATCCACCGGATCGCGCAACATTTGTTGGCTGATATACGCTTCATGGTCGATTTCATCCGCCTTTGGCAGCGTTCCGGGTGGAGTCTGGGTGACGCCAAAAACGTTCTCTGCCATCGCATAACTGCAATTAAACACTTCCTCACGCAGGCCATAATCCTTGAACTTCTCATAAAAAATCTGGTGACTCTCCCATTTAACCGGCTCGGAGCAATTGGTCAATTTACGTAAGCTCGATAAATCAACCCCCACCATATCGCGCTCGCGAACTTTATGCGCGCAGAAGTTATAAGCGAAATTGGGCAACCAAGCAAGCGTACCACGATATTTGTTAATTGCCTGGAAAAGCTTGTACGGTGCGCGCACCCAATCAAAAGGTGACATCAGCACCAGAGTATTTGCATTCAAGACTGGCATCAGAAACCCTGCAATCAGCCCCATATCGTGATAGAGCGGTAGCCAGGAGATAAATACATCATCCGCGCGCAGGTCAATGGCCTGACAATATGCCGTCAACTGATTAAGCACTGCACAATGAGAAAGAGCGACGCCCTTTTGCAAACCGGTCGTGCCCGAAGAGTGCTGAAGCAGGGCGATTTCTCCTGGGTCACGCGACAGGCCTGGCAACTCTTTTAAGTTTGTGGGGTTGCCCTCCCCAAGCTGGTTGGTTAGCAAGACACTTCGAACCGATCCGCCAGGTTGTAGCGCAGCCCGAACTTCTAACTCGAACTCGGGTGTTGTGACGATTGCCGCTGGTTTTGTCACCGAAAGCAAGGCTGTCAGGTCAGCGCGGTAACGCTCCGGAGAAAGTTTTTCTGTCAAGAAAGGCATGATTGACGGAATCACCCCACATAAAATTGCGCCCCAGAAAGAAAAGACTAAGTCGGTGCCATGATCCAGAATTAAGATGACCACTTCACCGGGTTGAATGCACTCACGCTGGTAGGCGTTGACAAATCGGAAAGAATTGTGCACCAAATCTTTGTAAGTGAGGGGAATATCCTCCTGCCTGGCATGCTGAAGGATAATTGCCGCATTTTCATTATTGTTGTGGTAATTTTGGTGGATGAGATGTGGGAGAGTGGGCATGATGGGAATGGAAGATGCAGAATGGGAAACAGTCCTTCGTCTGTGAATTTCACTATCACTGAGGGTATCTTTTTATTGGCGAGATTGGACGAGAGCGGCCACTTGTTCAAGAGTGTCGAAAATATCAGCGTTCAATTCTGTATCTTCAATGCGCACGCCGAAGTTATCTTCGACGAATAGCCCTATGTCAACCAGGCTGAACGAGTCGATCAATCCACTGGAGATTAGTGGTTCACTGGCAGAGATAACACGGATGGGTTGTTTAAGGATTTCGCTGGCAATAAAATTGGACAATTTCAAAATAATTTCATCTTGCATAGGGTTCTCTCCTTATTTGGAATAAATGGGATTATGGTAGCCAGGAAATTGGCGTAAGCAAAGCGTATGAATCGCTGGTTAGAGTAAAACCAAGCGCTCTATCTTCTACTTGATACAAACTATTCAGAATGGAAAAGTTGAGAAGGTATGTACCTTGCGTAGGCCGACGAACAACCAAAACGTATTTTCCATCGGGCGACCAGACCACGCGCTCAATGGATTCATCATCGACAAACAGAACCCCATCCAACACTCCGAACGGGCCGACAAAATAAAGCCAGGAATACACAATCCTTCCAGAATAATCACTCACCTGGACAGCATGGAGTGCCAAGGTGTTACCATCGGGCGACCAGACAGCATTCACCAACTGCGTTCCAGGAACCTGAAGGGTATTGATTTGTTCACCGTTGATCAGCGTTACCTGGTTTTTGCCTGCTGAATTGTAGCCCAAAAATGCCATTTTTCCTTCCGGCGTAAAAGCAGGTTGGCCTTTATAGGGAAGCTCGCTGGTACTGCCTTTATCCAGGCTGGAAACAAAGAGTGTGCCTGGAGCGCATTCCGCTTGGGTGCATGGCCTGGCACCCCAATAGATCCTGCTGGCATTCGAACCATGGTAGAGTTGGTAAGGTTCTGTGCCATATGTAGAAAGGAAGAACGGGTTGTCGCTGGAAGGGGTGATAACGGCAATTTGATAAGCATCGTCATTTTGCAAAATAGCGGCAATCCGGCCATCTGCCAGCCAAATTGCTGGTTGAGGGCTGTCTACGAGCAATTGGGTGCTCAACAAGCGGCTTTCTTCGTCTTTGAGCAAGTAAAGATGAGACCCCTGCGCCACCAGAATGCCTTTTTCGTGGTCATCGAGCAGTATTGCCCCATCCCCAACAATCATGATCAGGTTTTTGGCGTCCAAACTTGCTGAGAAGACACCTACAGGCTCCTGCCTGTTGCCATCATTAATTGAAAGCCCAAACAAGATTTGCGGCACAAGACCAGAGGGACTCTCGTGCCGGGCTTGTAGCGCGATATGGGGAAGATTTTTCAGCGGTTTTGCGCTGAATGAAGCGGCAAGCGTAGCGGTTGGTGTGGGCGTGGGGGTGGGGGTGGGCGTCGGCGTGAAAACTTCGGCATCGGGCAAATCGGTTACGGCACGGCGAACGGCATCCAACATTAGAAGCGCTGAAAAACTGCGCATATTCCATCCATCCAGGTTGAGGTGAAAGCCGGTCGAATCGCTTGGGTCGAGGCCATGGTTGGGGAGCGGCTGCACTGCGCGCCAAAAATTCCAAAGCGGTATATCATATTCGTAGGCAAGCTTTGCCAACGTGTAATTTATGCTATGATCCCCTTCTACGTTGTCTGCTTTGGTGGCAAGAATGGGCAGTGTGCCTTGCTCGATGTTGTATTCAATGATGTCCCGCATATAGTTTTCATAAACATCCGGTGTGCGTCCTTCAAACCACACTTCTAAGCTTACAAATACTATGCTCGGATTGTGGATACGGTTTTCACAAGCCATCGGGTTTTCGCCCGGCTTGCAAACAGAGGCATTGGCCCAAAAAGGGAGCAACACCGATGCGGTGTTAAACCCACCTCTTACCGATTCGCCTTCACGGTTAAATGACCCAGCAAAATAATCAACGGTCTCCTGAAGATACTCATATTCAGGGGTAAACGTATAGCGAGTGGTATCATAAATTCCTAAAAATGAAGCTGGAATGCTCTGGCAGTCGCCAATTTTGGAGAACGCATGCGGGTTTTTACCTTGTGCGATGCCATACCTATAGATTTCACGAGCCCGTTGGCTTATCGCAGGCACAATCGGCCATTCGCGCCATTGCTCTGGCAGTAGGCGCAAGTCAGGAGTAGAGTTGGCGTGAGCTGAAGGGGAGAGGGCGGGGGCATTATCAGGGGAAGAAGAATTGGCAGTAACGGCAGCTAGACCGGAGTTGGGGGCCGATTCGGAAGAGGCCACCTTGCAGACGAGAGATAGCCCCCGAAACGGAGTCAGCTGCGGAGCGTGGGCGCTGATTCCAATTATCAATAAGAGAAGAAGTCCCTGGAGTCTCATGTGTCTTAAAAACCTTTAGAGCAATTGGTAGGCAGTGCTTCCAAAATGAGTTCAGCCAAATGACTTACCCCGGAGGGGGTGAGATGGATGGCGCTGTTGGTATATTCGCTCCCTGGCAGTATGTCCCATAAATCAACATAAGACCATTGATTTTCAAGCGCCTTTTCGGATAATTGGGTGCGGTAATCATCATAAGCCCAGCGCGGATAGAAAAAATTATACCTTATATGACTATTTTCTCCCTGGCTAATCAGCATAGGTTCGTTGACGATCAAAATAGGAGCAGGGCTGAGAGCGATACCAGCAGAAAGGACATCAAACGCAAGTTGACTTTCATCCAAGGGATGTTGCATATTATGAAATGCGTCATCATCGGCATTGAAGTTAGTCTTGGGAGTAGTATAGTTTTCAGGATAATATTGATCGATTCCAGTTGCAGCCCACATCACACCATAAAACTGCAAACGGATCAGATCGGCCAAGGCACGGCGCTGACCAAATAGGGTCTTGCTCCAGTAGGTGGATTGGACCAACGCGGGGTCATGCGGGTCGAGCGGCAAGTCATAACGCGCAATCAGGCTATTGATATCTGTCGCGTTATTGGCTACCAGAGGCGATGTGAGTTGCTTTTCGAGCGAAAAGGCTTCCAGTGTTGTAAGCCAGATGATAGTATCCGGTTCGTAACGAGCCGCATAATCCAGGAGAAGCAGGTCTTTGGTCAGGGAGATGGTGGGATACCCGAGGTTATAAAATTGTGCGTTTTTTCCACAAAAAAACAGTTCCTGCTGATTCAATTGACCTGCAATAGTTTCCTCCGGCTTCAATAAAATGCCCCATACTGATGAATCTCCAATCAACACAACACGATATTCATCAGCTGCCTTTGGTCGGCTGATTTCATGTGACGCAAACATGGCTTGCAAGTTATACAGGCTTAGGTTATACGCCTTAGCAGCATTCTCGCCAAACGGCAATCGCTCCCTTCCGGGGAAAATGCGGTTATATGCGCTGAGATGTCCCATATCAGGGAATAAAGGCAGAAGCAAGCCTATTAGTAAGGCAAGGGTCAAGCCTTTAAGTAAAACGCGGAAGGGACAAGACATCGTTAAAGTGTTGGCGATTTCGTTTTTTAATTATTATTAATTGGTTTTAGCCCAGATGAAAAAGCAATGAGAAAAAAATAAGGGTTGTTTGCGGAGTAGGAAGTACAAACCAGGTCCATCCCAGGGCAACGACATTGAATGTAAAAAATATGCCGCTCCAGTTGATAACCCGTTGGCGCAAGGGCGTCGTTGCCCAGTCACCTACCCAAACACGAAGAACATTCTGCCAGCGGTTATGCAGGAACAACCCCAGTCCGTGCCATAATCCCCAGAGTACAAAATTCAAGGTGACGCCATGCCATAGGCCGATAAGAGTCATGGTGAGGAGTTGTGCTATGAGAATTATGCTCCAGACTGGCAGGGAGGTACCCCGCAGAAAACGTGTAAAGGGATTGAAAACGTAGGCGCGGAACCAATGGGTAAGGCTCATGTGCCAGTTATTCCAGAATTGCGTCAGATTGGGTTTGATGTAAGGTCGGTAAAAATTATCCGGCAATCTAATTCCTACCAAACACCCCAATGCCAGTGCAATATCGGTATATCCGCTAAAATCGAAGTAAATTTGAAAAGTGTAGGCATATAGAAGCACCCATGCCCAACCCGTGGTTTGAATCTGGGATGCGTTTTGGGGGTTGAGCGCTACCAGTGCCAAACTATCGGCAAGGATAAACTTGCTAAACAGACCCAACGCAAATCGCTTTACTATAAAGTCCCAATCGATGTTCGAATGAGAGAAAGGGGTGCGTAGATCCTTTACAAACCGTTCCAAGCGGTCGATAGGTCCCGCTATTAGTGCCGGAAAGAAGAAAATGAATGTAACATACTCTTGCAGGGAAACAGCTTGAATACGTCCCTTGACACTATCTTGAAGGGTATGGATAAGGCGAAAAGCAATATAGGAAAACCCAAGCCAACGAACATCGAATGAAGTGGCTGTTTCTGTGGCCTGATCATTGAGCACGCGCAAATATTGCGCTAGCCGCGTGCTGATCGGTGGGTATTTGAGAGCGATCAGTATGCCAATAAGCAATGCAACACCACCCAGTGCGAGCGACTTTTTATTAGGCCAAACGGTTGTAATCAAGATCAGAATACCAAAGAATACCAAGCCAATCAGGATCTGCTCGATCCGAGGAGGGGTGGAGGCCGTAAGCTGGGATATGTTGTCTGTGTAGCGCGTCAAGCCAATCAGCACAATGATTAGGAACATCCACCCAAGAGTAAAAAGGTTTTCGCGTGATTTTACAGTTTCACGAGGAGTAATGGCTATCCAAAGCACGATAACCAGAAATATCGCGACGGTAGGAAGCCAAAAATCGATGAAGCGAATGGGCAAGGCAGGCTGTAGGGCGTAAACCGCTAGCAAACTGAAGATAAATATGAAGAAAACGCGCTTTTGTGCGTCTAGGAAATAGGCAGCAAAAAGGGTAAGGAGTAAGGCAATCGCAAGATATGGTAGTGTCATACCACTAGAAGTTTTGATAAATCCACAAAGGCGCGTCGGTGGTAGAGAGAATGACGAGCAAGATGAGAACCAGGGACAGGAATAAAGCCCAACGATTTTCTTTCGTCCAAAGTTTTTTTATTGCATTCCACATACAAGCCATTCGCCATTAGCGCTTTCAAGTAAATATTCTTGTACAGACAAATCGAATTCTTGAATTTCACCTTCATAACTGGCGAGAATTTTGCCTGTACATGAAACAACCACCTGGCCATCAGGGGTAGTGCCTGTCTTCTGACAGTTAAGACCCTTAAGCTCGGTGCTTACAGCTTGAAACGCATCAAGCATCATCAAAGCATCGGATTCCCAATCCTTGCAAGTAATGGTACTTAATTGTGTGGAGTCTTTTCCAACTATGGCCTGTAGATATTTTTCAACCGCTTTTACAGGAATTGAACCCGATCCACAGGCAGCTAACAAAACAGCGGCGATAGCGGTTAGTAATATGAAGCGATGCATAATTTACCTCCAAAGCTCCTGTATCAATATTGACTCTAGTGCAAGAACTCAGGCATAAGCAAGAGCTTGAGATTGAAAAACGGATTTGCAGAAAACAAAAAAAGTCGAAAACAGATTTTGGTCTGCACGATAAGAGCAGATTCGACGCACATTAACATGGATTGCGGAAGCAATCATCATGCAGGATATCCGAAATTGGCCCCGAACAGGTAGTTTTCCGGCTCTGAAGGGATGCTTGACCGAGCGTACCGTGGCTTCGACGGCCGCTCGCAGGTTTTGTCCCTGGTCCAGGTGTTCGAGGAAAAGCTTGCGCCGCTGGGCTGCCCGGACTTGTTTCGGAGTGAAAGCGAGCAGGTAGCGCGGGTCTCGTTTTTGGGGTTGGGTGCGACAGCGCCCTTCCTGGTGGAAAGGACAAGCTGAACAGATCTCCGGCGCAAAACGAGCCTGCAGCCCCGTGGTTCTTGCGGGTGTGATGGGCACCTTTTGGCCGTAGGGGCAGGTGATGTCTGAGGGCACATCTTGCGCATCGTAGTGAATATCAAAGTCCGCCAGGTGAAATTGGTCGCTATTGGGTTTGGGGCCACGGATGGCTGTTTGGATGAGTTTGATATCCTGACCGTCCAAGGCGGCATCGCTGGCTTCCCCGCCAAAGCCGCCATCAGTGAGCAGGCTGTCCAGATCGGTACGTTCCTGCAAATTGGGCAGGGCTTCTGCTAGCAATTGGCTGTCGTCGACATTGTTGGGTGCCACCTGCACTTTGGTGATCAACTGGAGATCGTTTTGCGGGTCGCAGGTTTCAGTCACGTTGGCGACAAAGCCTTTGTAGTGAGCGTTAGCCTTGGTGCGATAGCTGGCTTCTAGATCGTCCACGGATTGCAAGCTGCCAGAGGCCAATTCCCGGTTCTCTTTGGGGCAAACCTCGCTTTCTACCAGGTCGAAGTGCTCCGCAAAGATGCGTGCCAATACCTGGTAGGCGGGTTGATCGGCATAGCCAGCTTGCAGTTCTGCCAATAAATGATTGATGGCGGCACCGACTTGCTGCAGATGTTCCTGAACGGCTTCTTTGCCCTTCACTCGATAGGTGTAGTGCCCAGCGGTGCCCTTGAGATAAGGTTCGAAGCGTTCCGCCAGACGTTGCTGATCGGCTTCATTCAAGATACGGTGCACGCGCTGGATGGCTTCCACCAACAATTGCAGACGGCTGGCATTCACAATATTGCTGGCGATTTGGGTTGAATCCATACGCTGCATCCCGGTGCGCACCTGCAAATCTCGCAGTTGAGCATCCGTGACCTGCTCGAAGGCCTGCTCCAGCAGGTTTTCCCCGCTTTTCAGGTAGTGCTTGCTCAGCCGCTCCCGGAAATAGTACAGCGTGCGGATGGCAAAGTCGCCATCCCCTAAGCGATCATAACCCAGGGCGTAGCGCACCTGTAGATTGAAGCAGTAGTTCTCATACAATTCTTCGTCGCTCCAGCCAAAACCGGCTTTGAGCACTTCCAGTCCCACCATCACGTTCACCGGCACATTTGGCCGTGAGGGTTCGCTGGAATACAAGTCCGCAAAGATTTCCTCGTCGATCCGACGAAAGAATTCGTGATAAAAACTATGCGCCCATGATCCTTTCAGCAGCTTCAACTGCTTTTGCGGTAGTTCGCTCGCTGCACTGATCAGGGCGGGCTGCAGGTGTTTACTGTTTTTCTTGATCATGCGCCTATTATATTAAACTTTCTCTATCTTGAGGAGGGTCCTGTACACTTTTTGCAGTGAAGTCAATATTTATACTTAGACAAAAGAAGTGATGTAAATCGAAGAGACACATATCAAGTTACAACCAAATTCAGAAGTGAAAATATTACCGCGTGGGCGTTGATGCTCCCTCCGATTTGATACGGGGACTCAAACGTCGCTCACTCTATTTATTCAGCGCCCACTCCTTTGATGCCAATGTCTGCTACATAATTATAGTGAATTTGAACCAACCCCATTTAATATACATTACTTCGACTTAAAGAGCAAGTTGCCCAGAATGGTTGGGCGTATTTCAGTTTGGGGGTGAAATCTTGTCTGCCCCCCTAACCCCCCAACATTGGGGGGAACCTGCTCCCCCAGAATTGGGGGCTGGGGGGCGATTATCGACAAATTTCAGAAGTATCCCCCGAAACTGAACCGCACCCAGAATGATTTATTTGTCTACAATTTGTCTCACAGGTGGTTTGCGAAATAACGAAACTGGTCAATAGTCGCACTGCCTCCCTGTTTTTATTGAAAGGATAAAACCACTACCTATGGTAGTGAACCAAGAAAAGATTCTACCGGAGTCGAGCATCGACTGTGGTTTGGAGTACTTCCTCAGTAGTTGCACGCTCTTCAGGGGCTTCTTCCATACTGGGGAGTAACTCAGTCAGTATGACCCTGCGACGTGTATTCGGAGAAGGCATTCCTCCTTCATCGACGCCCTCACACTGCTCAATCAAGCGTAAGGACAGGTTGTGCGTGATGTCCTGTTCCTCCGTGAACAATCGCCAAAATACTCGTTCAGCGGTCTTGGAGATGGCGTCTCTGATGCATCCTGATTCAGCGTAACCGGCGAATGTCATTGTACGTCCATGGCGGCGCTTCCAGGTTTCCAGCAGAGCATGGGATAGTAAGGCTAGCGTCCCAGGTTCATCGCCGACTTCCTGCAAGAGCATGTCCACTAGGCCGGGCTCAAACTCCCAATCGCCCTGACGGGCTGATTCTTCAATGGCGCGCTGCAGCTATTCTGGGGTCACGGGACCGATGAATTCTTGATTGGTAGCCAGGGCTTCGCGCAGGTTGGCATATTCCGCGCAGTGACCGTAGAAATCCGCCCGCAGCTCGATCACTACCACTGTGAGACCCGCTATCTCATGAGATGCAGCGGTGAGCAGGTTGTCTACAAAGGCTTTGCGTTCTACTTCATCCTGACAGAGAGTAAAAAGCTCTTCAAATTGATCCGCAACGAGAAGTAGGCGAGGGGGAGCCTGGGAGCGAGGGTGCTCGGAGGAAATCTCTCCCTTTCTCATCTTCACCCCTACACCTTCGCACAAAACGCGGCTCACTACCTTGTGCAACCCGTTTGGGTCTTCAATCAGAGAATCCCCATCAAGACCCAGGCTATTTGCCAAAGCACCCAAAGGATGGTCGCCGGGTGTGATCACATGTACCGGCCAACCCTCGCCCTACTTGATGGTGGGAATCAACCCGGCGCGCACTAGCGAGGATTTGCCGCTGCCCGAAGCACCTACGATCAGCGCTAAGAAGCTTGCTTGATCCCCATCCGGTGAAATTGATTCTCGCAGCCGCGAGACGATCTTGTCGGTCAGCAGTTCACGGCCAAAGAACAGACCGTCGTCAGCTTCGTCAAAGTGCTGCAGACCTTTGAAGGGTGGTTTTCCTGGGGCAGGGGGTTCCTCGACATCGTCGGGGGATTTGAGCGGGGGAAACTCGCTGGGTAGGCCAGCTCCGGTCAATTGGAAGACGCGCTCGGGTTCCTGCATCCCTTTGAGGGGGTGTTCGCCCAGGTCGAGAAATTCATCCATTTGGGATATTTCACCCATGGCAAGTTGATAAGTTGTTTTCGAGATCACCGTCTGCCCCCCGTGGGCGATGCCGCGCAGTCGGGCGCAGCGATTGACGGCCGTGCCGTAGTAGTCGCCATCGCGGAATTCACCGTCACCAGTGTGCAGGCTCATGCGCACATACATTGGCGTTTGTTCTGGCCAGGGTTCAGCGTGCAGTGCTCGCTGGATAGCAGCTGCCGCGCTGACCCCGTCGATGGCGCGCTCGAAGACCACGAAGCGGCTGTCACCCTCGCCGCGCGGCCGCACGACAAAGCCATTGTGCTGCTGGGCCAGGCTCTCGATGATTTCATCGTGCCGTTTGAGAGCAACGCGCATATCTGTGGGATATTTCTCCCACAGGCGCGTGCTGTCTTGAACGTCGGTGAAAAGAAAGGTTACGGTTCCGCTGGGCAAATTGGACATAAAAATACCCTCCCACCAAACATACAAAACCCAATAAACCTACCTAATTTCTGGATAAACCTTCCTGGAAATTAAAAGCCGCCCATGGCTAGCACGAGCGGCTTTCTCGATGTTATCTGTATGTTGCCACAAGTCCCAATCCACCATTTATCTCTGGGACATAGTGTCCTAAAATTCCGACTCAAGTATAGCATATTTACTCATATGGCCGCATAATCTCTATTGTACGAAGCTATTCATTGAGTAGAGTTCGCATAACTGCCTGATTTGCATATCCTAAGGGCGGAAAATAACGTCACATAATATGTAGCTTGAAACCCCAGAGGAATTTTGGGAGTAGGCTTTATTGCTCATTTAGTGGTGATAACCGATTAGATCATCAACAGTCTATTAATAAACCTGATTGACAAATCAGTTTTAGTTGACTACAATCATTATATGGATACCCTAGTACAAGAAATTCAACAAGCCATAATAGATGATGCAACACAGCGCGATATTGTTACCGCTCGGCGAAAGCACTTGCTCGAAATTCTCTGGAATGAACGATATCTTTCACGAACGGGCCTTATCGCTCGTGTTGAGGCATTAACAAGAAAAAACTGTTTTGGTGAATCCGCCTGGGAAGATACGTTCTATCGGGATATGTGCTTCGTCAAAGACGCTTTTCGAGCCGCAGGGTATCAACTAGCATACAGCCGCAAAAAAACCAAGTCAGGGTATTATCTGCGTGATCAAGAAGAAATTAGTTCAACTCTAAAAAGCGTGATTGAAGGAGCTGTGTGGGAAATTGATGCTGATCAAATCGCAATTTCATCGAAATTTCAGCCAAAGGTGCGTGTTCAACAAGGTCTCTCGATAACTGAACTCGCCAACCAGGTGGTTGCCTATCGTGAAAATATAAGGGAGGCTGCGCATGACTGAGAACATTTTGCCATACAGTGATTTTGTCAAATTGGTGCTTTCTGCCCTGGACGCTTCTGAAATTCCTTACATGGTGGGGGGTGCGGTAGCTGCCTGGGCTTGGGGTGAACCGCGCGCCACGCGTGATTTAGATATCGTTATTCAAGTGCCTGTTGAACAAGTTGAAAAGCTATCTGAAGAGCTTGCCACCAGGGATATGCTCGTTCCAGCAGATATTATTCTAAATAATTTGATGGACGACCGTGCAGATATTCCTCTCAATGCGATCCATATTCACAGCGGTTACAAAGCAGATATCTACCTATTGCGAAAAGGGGATGAACTGCGAGAAGAAGCTTTCCGGCGTC
The DNA here is from genome assembly GCA_964560795.1 of uncultured Anaerolineales bacterium. Taxonomy (GTDB): domain Bacteria; phylum Chloroflexota; class Anaerolineae; order Anaerolineales; family UBA11858; genus NIOZ-UU35. The sequence goes on from CAZLNX010000088.1 coordinate 17,108, forward strand.
GCAAGTTGGTAGATCTTGGTCCTGAGTTAGGAAAAGTGTACTTGCATTCTCCGGAAGACCTAATTCTCTATAAGATGTGGTATTACGGCCTGAGCCAACAAACCAAACATTTACGCGATATCACTGCAATTTTACTCACGCTAAGGGATAAACTGGATGACAGTTACATTCGAAATTGGGCTGAAAAGAAAGGTCTCAGCACACTTTGGGAAGAAATTAGGGAGCGCATAAATAGGAAAAGTTAGGTGGGTGGTTGCCAGCTAAGTAATATTTGGCGTCTCGAGAATTTTTGTTATAAATCCCCGCACGTTTCCTCCTGCCTTGTGATATTCACATAAGTCTCCAAAGGGTGGGGTTGAGATCACAAGCCTCTGGCTGACCGAGGCCAATTTCTGTGCGCCGTTTCGCCCTGCCTTATCCTGATCATACGCCAGGAAAATTCGCCGGTAGGGCAGCAGATAGGGTATCCAGCGCTGGTTGAGACTTTTCCCTGCACCCCCCAGGGTGGCTACATCCATCAGGTCCCTGCCCACTTGCCAGGCCAAGAGTGCATCGAATTCGGATTCGGCCAGAAGCAATCCTCGTTTCCCATCTAGCTTATCCACCCCATACAAGGACCCTTTCCCGCCTGCGACCTGCAAATATTTCCCACCTCGACTATTCTTCTTTGTAGGCTTGCCATCCACCCCAAAGAGACGTATTTTGAGATACCAAAGCTGATCTTCTCCCCAGGCGGGGATGACCAACCCGCGCCCCAGCCAGATCTTGTGATCGGTTCCCTTGGGCTTGATACCCCATTTGCGGGGATCATCGCTGATCCATTCGGGGTTGTAGCCCAATCCCCAGGTCAGGATGGTTTCGGCATTCAAGCCGCGGCCAAAAAGCTCATCCAGGCCATACTGCAATCCTGCATCCCCCTGCCAGAGCTGCTCCTGGGCATACTTGATAAACTCTCGCCCGCGCTGCTGCCAACTCGCTGATGGCGGGTGATCTCCCTTTGCTCTGCGCGTTTTTTTCCTAGGCTTTTCTTCATTTCTCTGTTCTTCATCACCTTGGTCTGAATCGCCTAACTGCTCGCGATACCATTTGAGTGCGCCCTTGAAATCTGCTTTCTCGCGCAGCATGTGCCAGGTGAAGATATCCCCCTGAACCTGGCAGGAAAAGCACTTGAAAGTGTTTGAGTCTATGTTGATCCCCAGAGCGGGTGAGCGGGTATTGGTATGGAAAGGACAGAAATACAGCTGCCAGTCGCCACTCTCTTCGACAGGAGAACCGATGGCGCCTTCCACTATCTTGCTCAAATCAATGCGTTCTTTGATTTCGTCTTTGCTTAACATACTGTTTTCACTCAATCCTAACTATCCAAAGAGTCTAGCGATTTCCTGAGACTGCGCTCAGTAAAAAAAGCCCTGCGGGCACAA
>CAZLNX010000089.1:0-18372 GCA_964560795.1 uncultured Anaerolineales bacterium
GCCTGTTTTTACTCGCCTACAGCTTCAATTGCTTGTAGGTGGCAACTTGAGTTAATTAATAGACTGTCTCTCACATCTTTATTTTACTTGGCTCTGTGCGAGTGTCAAATAGGGTGCGGTAGTAGAGGAAACTGGCCAGAAATAAACTGCCGCCGATGCCAATATACATCGCAGCCAAGTAAGGTTTGGGAATCAATGATGATGTACGCAAAAATATCCCTAGTGAGATCATAAATGCCACAAGGGGATAACTGGTCCAGCTTTGGAAGGCGAATACACACACCCTGTCATGCAAATACTCAGAAATTCGAAGGATATTGCGATTGGCAAAGGCAGAAAACCCAAAAGCGTATATTGCTAACGCCAGGATCACGCCTACAGTTGCCATCCCCAAGGAGCTTATCCGGCTTTCAGGTTTTAGCCAACCATATGCTAGCCAACATAACCACATACCAACCCCTGACCACATCAATCCAGCCATTAAGTAAAGCCACCCCTTATGAACACCAGGTTTTAGTTTTTTGAGCAATGAGATCTCCACTAATAATATGACGTGAGCGGAATTGTATCAGGATTTCTTCTTTTTAAATAGAAACATGACACACCCCGAATTTAATATTTTGGATGAATTGTCATGTTTTTATACCCATCCCCCCGCTTCGCGTCCCCCCTTCCCCAATTCGAATGGAACTGGGAAGGGGGGATTTATTTCGCAAAAATAGGGTGCCAGCAGCGTTATGTGCTGCTGGCACCCTATTTTTGCGATTATCAGCGAGAGAGTGCAAGGATGCCACTCTCTCGCTGCCCCGGCACAGGAGTGCCGGGAGTGCTATTTTGCCCCAAATCTAAATAACACTTAGATTTGGGGTGCCTCATGTTTATATTTGTATCCTCTCTACACTGAGAATTTCGGTTCGCTGACAGCAGCGATATCGGAAGCTGATTGCATCCGAGAACGAGTTATTATCCCAACTCCCAGGAGCAGCAAAGCTCCACCGACTACCGTCATGGTCGTGTTGAAGGCATCCCCATAGTTGATGCCATTAATGGTGTGCGTCGATGCCATCATGTATTGAATGGTCAGGCTGAGTACTCCGGCCACGATAGCCGCCGCGCCGCCCGCAGTCTCGGAGTCCTTCTTCTTGGCTTTGGTGAAATCGACCTTCTCCCATACTCCAGGGATCTTGAAGATCAGGAAGATGATCAGCGTTAATACCGTTGCATAGACCACCCCATCGACCGGCATGGAACTGCCGCGCAGCGAGCGCGAAGTGATCATATGAATCACACCGACAACCGTAGCGCCAATCAAAGCGATCATGCTATAGCGATAAGCGTTATCGCGGCCTTTGACAACCAGAACGACGGCGCGCACCATCATCACGCCAAATGCCAATGTGACCAAAACGTAAAGGATGTACAGCCATTGCACGCTGGCAATTGCAGCGAATTTTGGCCCATACCCCTTGGGGTTCACCGCCACACAAGTTGTCCCCGCACCCCCCGCAATATTGAAGAGGGCGGAAATACTCAGAAACAGAATTCCAATGAAACGCAAAAACTTACCCAAGATGGAGCCTCCTAAGATGAAAAACTTTGATATGAGTGTGTAGTGCGTAAATCCACGTGCTACTTCAATCTTGATTTAGATGTATATGAATCCGACCACAAATGCAAGCGTCGTCAACATCAGCAAGCCAGGAAAAATAGCTAATATCCGTTCTCGTGAAAGCAGCGGTTTTCCCGCTTTGAGAAATGAAAGCAATAACCCACCCAGGCCGATCAGCATTCCTCCTACGCCAACCAATGAAAAACTTATCGGAACATCTCCGCGGAAGGCTAAGACAATCGGCATGAAGAAGATTGTCAGCCCAGCAATACCGTGAACGACTGCAAGAATAACTACAGCTAGTTTTTTTGGAGCGGAAATCCTGGAGATAAGGATTGCTAGAAATCCCAATACCGTAAAAACACCATAGGGAATTCGGTAAGCAGGCTGAAATTCAGTGATCAACCCCAACCCCATGCTCAAGGGTATTAATGTTGAGGCGACAATAACCAAAGGAGAATCAAGCACTTCGAAGCCAAGGATGATCAGCAATAAACTGGCAATTACAATAACCCCAAACCCAATCGTGTAATTGGCGATGGCCATGGAACTCAAACCTTCAATCCCTTGTACAACCTGGTATGATGCGAGCAGAGCAGTGACGAGTAGCAAGATGCGGTCGAGTGGTTTCATTTATTCAATTGTTAGATAACATCGAGGACGATCATGAGCATTGAGCCCAACATGAAGAGCGAGGCATATTTGAAAAGCCCAAAATTGACTCGCTCTGAGGGACGAACAGACATGACGACGGCCAGACCAAGCAAGCCCACTGAGAGCACACCGATCAGCCGCAGGTAGCCCCAATCCATGCCGATGCCAACCGCTGCGGCGATCATGGCGATGGCAGCGATCACGCTGGAGATGGCAATGGTCACACGGGTGAATTGGAAGCCATAGGTGGATGGGAAGGTGGGGACATCCGCAGATTTATAATCTTCAAAATACCTCATAGAGAAGGTCAGAATGTGCGTGGGGATCCAGAACAAGACGGCAAAGGTCAACGCCAAGCCAATCCAATCGATGTACCCTAAACCCAGGACCCGGCCCGCCAAAATAGGCATCCCGCCAGATATTCCACCCCAAACGATGCTCCAGCAGGTGCGTCGCTTGAGCCAGATGGTGTAAATGGCAACATCGAAAAACAGTCCGGCGAACACGACAGCACCATAGAGCAAATCGATGGCCAGTGCCCAGCCAATCCCCAAGATAGAGATCAACAAACCGAAGCGCAGGGCTTCACCAGGAGTGATCTTTCCCGAGGGCAGGGGGCGCCAGCAGGTGCGGTTCATCTTAGCGTCGATGTCACGGTCGTACCACATATTCAGTACTGTCGAGCCGCTAATGGTCAGGAACAGGCTGCCTGTCACGCCCAGCACTGTGCCCAGGTTAAATACTGGGCAGCGGGCGCTCATATAACCCGCCAGACCGGTGAGCAGCAACAGGAATGTTTGCAAGCTCTTGATGAGAGGCCAGTATTTGGCTTTCAATGTGTGTAATGATGAATGCGAAGTGGGCATAGTTTGTCCTGAAGCGTGGTACGTGACGAGTGAAATTTTATCACGCATCACGCACTACGCTTCTTTTTTTTTAATCCTGCACGCAGCGGAAGCCAACACCCGGGCTAACGTACGTTGGCGTGGAATTGTTACGCACCCACAGGCGTAGATCCATTTCGTAAGTGTCTTTCGAGCCGCCGCGCATGAAACGGTAGTGCATATCTTCATATACATCACCCGTCCATTGCCATACATTGCCAGCCATGTCATATAGGCCATAAGGCGAGGCTGACTCCAGGGTCTGATAGTTATCGTACATCTTGCCGTTATAGAAGCCTACGGGAGATGTGCGCGAGCCGTAGCTGCTCATGTCTTCAAAGGGGTCGCGACTGGCATAGAAGTTGGCGTTTTCACGTGCGATCTCTTCACCCCAGGGGAAGGGGCGTGTATCGGTGCCGCGGGCGGCTTTTTCCCATTCCATTTCGGTGGGAAGGCGATAGTCGTAGTAACCGCAGTAGCCCCAGGCTCCAAACCACGAGACCATGGTCATGGGATGGTTCTCATAACCGGATTGGGGTGAGAAGGATGTGCCATCGAATTTGACGCGTTGCGAGGGGTCGTCTAGGGGAATGAAAACCCAATCTCCGGCTCGAATCTCTTCCTCGTGTTCATAACCACGGAATTCATCACCAGGGTAATAGCCGAGGATTTCTTTATCCACTAACTCAACTGAGCCGTCGGCCAGGGCAGCATTCAGGAAATCTGCGTACTGGCTGACAGTCACGTTAGTAACCATGATCTCATAGGCTTCGGTGCTCTCGATATGATCAAACTGACCAAAATAGAACTCCCCTGCCGGGACTTGCGCCCAGGCATTGGGATCCACGCCGGTCTCGAAGGTGGGCATGGGAGCGTTCAAATCTACGGGAGCGCAGGAAGCCAATAAAACGGCAATCAGTACAAAGCTTGCCCAGAGTGCGATCGAAGGGGGCAGGAAGATGCGTTTCATTTCATCACCTCCTCAGCGAGTTCGTGATCTACTTCTTCAGCCCACCTTCCCTTTGATTTGAATAAGTCGATCAATCGCCAGCCTAACACAATCGCAAGCAATAACAAAAGCATGGCTAGGCCAAAATCCATAATGTACATCAACACATTGACCAGCGGTTGCTGGACTGCTTCAGTGATAAAGAGCCGTTTCATTTCAAAGATCGTTACGGCAGCAAAGGCGAAGTCGGAGAGCACGATAAGGCCCCAGCCATACCATTGGCGGACTTTGCCTTTCAGGCCGATCATATCGCCATAATACATCAGGATGATGGTGGCGATGATGGCTGAAAGTACATGCCAGTGGCCAGTGAGCTCGATGCGCTCTTCGCGGGCTGGCCATACGCGGAAGATCTCGTCAAGTTTGACAGCCATGAAGATGCCGATGAAGCTGGTGGTGAAGTTCATGAAGAGCATCTGCCAGGTGGGGCCAAATTTGAGAGGGTCGCGCACCAGAGCGGAGAGCTTTTGCCCAAAATTGGGTTTTTCCAAATGGGCGGTACCGGTCCGAATCAGCATAGCCCAGCTCCAAATCAGCAGGAATAGGGCCGCCAGCATGGAGGGGGTCGCACCGACGTAGATAACCATATGGGCGATTGGCTGTAGGGGGGTAACCACACCCCAGACCCCCAGATTGAGCACGATCGTTCCCAAGATCATCAATGGCATAGCGATTTTGTGCCAGATGCCTCGGAAGTTCAGCCAGCGGCCGACGATTAAGGTCAGCATGATGGCAATCAGCGCCAGCATGATATGCAGGTGGCCGATAATGGAGTATTCCAGGACGGATTTATGCGGCATGCGGATTATATTCTCAGCCAGGAAAGTTTCGAACCCATTTCCATAGTAAGAGCCGGGCACCGCGCCAAACAAGGCCGAAAGCACGGTGGTGACAGCTGTAGCGAAGAAAGCAACCCGTTCCAGATCAAGTCCTTTTTTCGTGCGAGAATATTCTTGATCTTCAATGTAGTATTCCGGATTCCAGGGCCACAGGGCAATGATCATCAGAACGCCAGTAAAAAAGATCAGGGTCAGGCCAGCGATATACAAACCATGAAAAGCCCAATTGTGCCCAAAGTAAGCAAAACCCATCCCAAAGATCATAGCCATCAGATAACCAACGGTTATCATAGCGTTGATCGCGATCTTGAAGAAAGGCTTCATCTTCAGCAGGCTTGTGATCATATAGGTTTCGATGGCGATAATGGCCATGGCAATAGAGTGGTACAGGATGATAATACGGCCTTCACGTTCAGCCTGGACCAAATCCATGCCCAAAGCGTTGACCACGACATCGCGCACGCCCAATTCGGCCATTGGGCCGGACATCATACCCCACACAGCAGTGACGATGGCAACCATACTGATCGCCACCAGGATCAATCCTTTGGTGGAGCGGAAGAGGTAATTCCAACGTTGTTTCAATGCTTCCATAAAATACTCCTATTAGATTAATGATTTTATTTTGTAATCTTTTTCACTTACAAGATAACATGAAGCAAGTTATTTGTCTTTGACAAAAAGCAATTTGCTTGAAAACAACTTACTTTATACTGGTCAAGCTTACTGCATTCACCTTAGCTGCTTCGTTATTATTTCACGATGTAGTGTATTTGTCTGTGATATATGTCACATTCCTTGATGGTACGGGCATCATCAGAGAGTTCACTCGAAAAGGAATTATTAGATCACGCAAAAATCCCCCAAAAGATGGTCGTATATAAAAGGCTGCTTTATTGAACAGAATCAATGAGTTGAGGTTCTACTTGAGCAATTTCATACAGCTCTTCCACCCTAAGGATTGTGATTTGATCACGCGTACAAGTGATCAAGCCTCGTTCGCTTAATTGAGAAAGAGAGCGGCTAATTGATTCTGGAACGGTGGCGATGCTGGCAGCCAAATTTTTTATCGGGTATTTGAAACGATCTATTGGTGAGGCACCAAAATCACTCAACTCGAGGATAAGTTTCGCGGTGCGGGATAAGACCGGCCTGAAAGAAAGATCATCACAACGATCGAGCAAGAGCCGAGTCCGCATTGCCAACACCCGCAGCATTGCTAATCCTATTCTTGGGTCAGGATAACGATTGACCAACGCATCAAAAGCTTCAGCTTTGATATTCCAGGTAAGGCAATTCTCGACCGCGATCGCCGTAAATGGATTGGCCCCGCTATCTATTACTGCTACTTCATTGAACATAATAACTGGTTCAATGACGGATAGGAGTTGAACTTGTCCATCGAGGCTGTGCTTGCATAAATGCACCATCCCTGAAAAAAGCACAAACATCCCTGCGCTGGGTTCAGATTCTTGAAAGATAATTGAATCTTTGCTATAGCGCATCAACCGGCCTGAACTAACGATCGTTAGAAGATCGTTGGGTTTCAGATGCCGAAAGTGCCAGACCCCTCCTAGCAGCTTTGCATATTTTTCCATTTTTTCCTCTTGGGTGGGATCCCAAGTGCCTCCTATCGTCATTATATCAATGATTAAGAGAAATAAGTGACGCAAATAATTGTTTATGAATAATATTATGATATTTCGTGATCTTTGTTTCTACTTGACAAGAGTCAAATACTCCCCGCTTTGCTTGTGATATAGTGAACAATAGAGAAGAGCGGGGGGCTCCCTTTATGTGACCCCGCGTTACATACTATTGCTCATTGAAAGGAGTGTAGGAGATGCGAAAATTTGTTTTAATTGTGGTGCCCGTAATGCTAGTGCTGATACTTAGTGCCTTTCAGCCGGCAGCACCACCAGTAGGTGAAGAGCCGCCAACACCCCCAGACCATTCTACGTATGCTACATATTACGCAGCCCTGGAGGAAGGCCCTCACGGGGATACTTGGAATGAAGGCAAAGGACCCAACACTTGGTGTTCACGCTGCCACTCCCCACAGAACTGGGATCCAGCAGCATTTCGTGGCCCACCCCCCTCATGCTTCACATGCAAATTCCCCACGGATGACGAAATGAGGATTGCTGAGGGCAATCCCTTTGTCCCAGAGGAAGAATGGGTAGGCATCCAATGCGACACTTGCCACCGTTCGGAAGAAGGTGTTGTCCTCGAGGGCAATGCCTGGCTAAATCCTATTTCGATGGAATACCAAGAAGTCAAAACGCCGACTGAGCTTTGTGAGAAGTGTCACGTGACTACCACTGGCAACTCCTTTGGTTCAGCGGTTGAACACAAGATCACTCTTGGAGGCAGCGCCCACCTGAACTATGGTGGCTTCCTTGGCGATGTTTCTCCCCCAACATACTGCTCGGACTGCCACGATCCTCACACCGGTGTACCTAAGGAGTGTGAAGATTGCCATGAAATCGATACGGCAGCGCATGCAAAGGGTAAGTATGCAGCAATGGAAATTCTTACCTGCATGGCCTGCCACGATGCCGAAGGCTATGATGTGGGCCCACATCCTGATGAAGAAATGGGCGGCATCTGGGTTCCCCAGGAGACTACGCAGGGTCGCGGAGGCCCATCCACGGATGCGGTCATCTCTCACAGCATTGTCTATGAGGTCGCTTGTGACCGCTGTCACTTCGAAGAGAATCCTTGGGCGCTAACCGTCTACGATTCTGATGGTGAAATCCCCGAGCCGGCAGAAGAAGGCGAAGGTGGGGGCGGAGACGGCTAATCTAAAAGGCACATGAAGGAAACTCTGACAATTTTGAGTGTCAGCTTCTTCATGTCAATCCTAGTGTAATTTGATAGAGGTGGGGTGAGAGATTCTCACCCCACTCTACATATAGGTTATGATGAAAACACTGAAATTTCAGAAAGTCTCAAATGCGTTTGTTTTGGTTTTTCTGGTTTTGATTATTGGGGTATCGGCTTGTACGCCTGGGGCGAATTCAAATGAAGCGGATGCTCCAGCCGTTGAAGTAGAACAAACAGAGTCACAGCAGAAAGACGAAAGTGATTCGGCAGGCGAATCGGTCGAAGAGTCTGCAGGACAAACGGCAGCACTAGATGAAGACGCCGAACCAGATGCTGCTGCAATAGAAGCAGCTTGGCTGTCCGGCCCTCATGCTGATGCCTTTGTATTGGATGTTGAAGGCAACAATAATACATGCGCGCGTTGTCATGCACCAGTCAATTGGCAGCCGTCAATGGATGATCTGCCGGAAAGCTGTTTTGCTTGCAAGTTTGAGTTAGAAGATCCACCCCCTTATATCTCTGAAAGTGATTGGGTTGATATTCCCTGCTTCGTCTGCCATGAGAAGGACAAAAAGGATATTATCCAACCTGAATACACTTGGCTAGAAATCGCAGCAATCGAAGAATATACTCAAGTTGCCACCCCCACGGAGTTGTGCCAGAAATGTCATAACGAGGCAGATCTTGCTGATCATGCAGTTTCTCAATTGGGTGGTGCCCATGCAGATTATGATTGCACGGACTGCCACGATGCTCATGATACAACGGCCTCGTGTGGGGCTGTCGACTGTCACGAAGATGTTGTCGATCCTGCCACACCAATTGCGGGCCATGATGAAGATCACCAGTTGGTTTCCTGCGAAGCCTGCCATGATGCAGCTGGATTAGATGTGGCTCCAGGTGAGGATGATGGCATTTGGAGAACTTTTATGCTTGTCCCTTCGGGTGAGACTGACATAGTAGTTGCCCATGCTTCTCACAATATCATTTTGGATGCGCCTTGCGAACGTTGTCATTTTGCTGAAAACCCTTGGGGGTTGACAGAAAGCGTAAGCGCACCTTAGATCATTCTTGTGAAATCAAATTTTAGGAGTTAGGATCATGAACAAAACAGGAAAAGCACTACGAATTATCGCCATAATTTTGATGGGTTTAACAGCTGCCATGAACCTGCTTGGTGGGATTGGTACAACTTGCGCAGCTTTTTCAAATAAAGTTGAATACAAGATGGCCTTTAAAGATTTGCTGGATTACCGTTGGCTGTATCAGATATTTGTGGTGACCACGATCTTGATTGGGATAGCGGGGATTTGGGCGTTGATTAGACTGGTTCGGGGCGGCCCGACTGTCTACCGGGATGCGTTGATTGTATTAGGAATTGGCACCCTGATTGGCGGGATACATTACTTCACATCGCTAGCCTTGCGCGGCAAAGCCGCACCCGCGAATGTCAAGTTCAACGTAAACATTTTTACTTTGATCGTGTTCTTGTTATTTTATATTCCGGGCCTGCGAGAAAAGGTGGATTTTTCAAAGTCCGGTGGCAAAGCTGAAACCAATTCGGGGGCTGGAATGGCGGCTATCATCGTTGGCACGCTTATGTTGACGATATTCCATTGGGCAGGTCCTTCTCACACCTTCTTTGGAGAAAACTGGGTTTACGTACTGCAAATGCCGCTGATCATTGTTGGGACAATATTGACTCTGGGTGGGATTGGGATGATTTTGCGCGTCTTTGTAGAGCTGTCGTCAAGCAAGAGCATACCTGCCAACCTTGAATTTTCAAAGAGTAGATAATTTAGAAAGTACCCCTAATCACCCAATTTATTACCCAGAAATGAAAAGCACTGACCCCAATAAAAGGCCAGTGCTTTTTTGTTGCATGTAATGGTTAATTTTTATGCTTTAAAATCCTTCATGAAGCCGAAGGTGAAGGCGAGAGTCATCAGGAAGAGCAGCGGAGCCAGGATGGTGAAGACCAGTTCTTTTGTAAAGATGCCAAACAGCGGTGCCCCGGTGATGGTAAGGGACGCCAAGGCGAGACCACCAATGCCAATCAGTGCGCCACCAACACCAACCCAAAAGAAACCTTTGGGAGCATCTTTCGCCAGGAATGGACCTAAGAAGATCACGAAACCAGCCACGCCATGGAAAATCGGCACAGCGAATTTCTTGATGCCTGCCATGCCACCAATGCTGGTGACTGCAATGGCCAGGAAGCCCACCAGGGCAAACCAGGCAAAGTATTTCTTCCATTCGGGGAAGAATTGGTTGGCGATTCCCAGCGAGATGCCCAACGGGATCAGACTGGCAATAGGCAATATGAACGGTGATAATGCCGTGCCGCCAAGACCCAGGATGCCGTATCCCATAAAGATCAGCAACAGGCCGGACACCAATAGAACAATAAAGCCCAGCAGATAATAGGTATCATGCAGGGCTTTTCCTGTGGAGTAACGAGTGTAAAATCTCCAAATCAGGTAGATGGCCAATAGGCCGGTAAGCAAGAGGAAAAGATTATCAAGCGTAAACACAGAAAACTCCTTTCAAGAATATAGAATAGAATGATTCTTCACGCGGGGAAACTAGAACACGCCCCGCCAACACTATTGTTGCATATTCTATAACCCCAGTCTGTGATTTTAGTCACATTTCCATATTGCAAATAATCGCGTCTTAATCACCACAGGGACCACCACAACACTTGCCGCGATATTCTCTTCTTGAGATAGACTTGGTCATTTTAACAAAAGTACAACATTGCAATTTATTAGATGATGTTACTCATCCTATGGAGAGTATATTGGATACAACTGCACAACACAAGTTCACTGTCATCTAAAACATCTAAGATACTCGTTAGTCTTCTGGAAAGATGATTTCGAAGGGCCGCCAAATTGCTTTTTTAGGGCATGATATTGACATAACTCTGGGTGGGCTACACAGGCGATCCCTTCGCAGAGCGCTAGCGCGCTGGCAGGGCAAACTCGAATACAGATGCCACATCCATTGCTGTGTTTCGGATCGATCTTGGGCATGGGACGAGGCTCTCAAAGCTTGCTAGATTTGGTCATAGCAGGTGCTCCAAAAGAAAATCGCTCAAGGGCAGCATTAGCATACTCCTCGAGCGATTGGATTTCCACGACAAATGTCGAATTTGCAATTAATGGATTTTAGCGATCTTCTCTAATCCCTCTGAATCGATAATCTTGATTTGATGACGGGCTACATGGATCAGACCATCTTCGGTCAGCTTTCTCAGGGCGCGGTTAAGCACATCAGGCACGGTACCCAGTCGGGCAGCCATTTCTGCCTGGGTGGCCCAGCGATGACGCTGTAGGGTTTCATCCTTGGCGTGTTCCAATAAAAGGCGCGCCAGCCGCGATTCTACAGACCTGAGTGAGAGATCCTCGACCAATTCAATCAGATGAGTCACCCGTGATGCCAGGTCTTGTATAACCAATCTAGCAAGGGATGGAATTTCGTCCAGCAGCTGTAACATGGCATCCCGCGGCACTAGCCAGATCACTGCCTGCTCCAAAGCTTCTACGCTGGCCTGATTAGGTCCACTATTGAACACACTGACAGCGCTGAACGTATCACCTGGACCCAGGGTTTGCAGCACTTGTTCGCGTCCTTCCATAGAGATCTTAAAGGCTTTCAACCAACCCGATTCGATCACATACAACCCCGCAGTAGGTTCTCCTTCGATCAATACCACCTGATCCGGCTCATACGTACGCCGGATTGCTATCTGGGTAATGGCTTCGAAAGTATCTTCATCCAATCCTGAAAAGTACGGCACGGATTCAAGTATGTGATGTGGTTTGGAAGAACTCTTTTTGTGGTTCATGTAATTTCCTACAAGCACATCTTACCACTCAATACCAATTTTCTTGAAATCCGACAAAAGTCGAAGATTAATCTACCACAAGCAGGTATAGTGGGTGACCATGATTGGAAAAACCAAAGCAGAAAGTTCACAAATTTTATTACTTGTGGTTTTGTGCTCATAAAACATTATCTAGGAGACCTACTATGAAAAACAACTATAAACTTGGAGTACTGCTATCCATCCTTGGTATTCTGGCTGGGATATTATGCCTATATTTCCTGGCTGATACCTACAATATAGTCATACATACCCACTTTAATGCTGGAGAGTGGGAAGAGAGCAATACAGTTCGATTCGTCTATGCAATTTTGGGCTGGTTGGGGACAGCCGCGGGGGGCCTCTCTGTATCTGTTTTATGGGGCTTCCTAAAGAAACAAGATTGGGCATGGTTCTGGGGTGCGGTCGCTGCCACTGTTCTTCTGTTAGCAGGATTCTTCCCCATGATACCAGCCGGAGATAGTGGACTACCAACGCCTACACTCTGGGTGTTTATACTGGCAGCGCTCATGTGGTTCGGAATGCTTTTCATCGGTGGTGTGGAAAAAAAGATCATTGGCATAACCTTTACCGCAGGATTAGCTTATGTCCTGACCTTTATTGATGGGGTTGCCCCGATTTCTAAATTCCAAACCACCTTCCAATCTGCAGAATCATTCGTCCAAAACCCGAACACATTCTGGAATGGGATGTATATCATTTTGCAGCAGGTAAACTGGTGGAGCGCAGCAGCCTGGGCGATCTTCATTTTTGGCGCATTCAAGCGCAAGTCATGGGCCATTCCGGTGGGGATTTTTGCCGCCGTAATGTCGATGATTGGCGGCTATACTTTGGGCATCCATAACGTGTTAGAAGTACAGCGTTTCTCGATGTTTTTGCCTGCGCCCATCTTGAGTACGATTATGCTGATTGTGCTGTTGCTTCCTGGCACGCAGAAAACATTGATCCCAGAAAAAATAAAAACGCTCATCTGAGTACTGAAGTGTAAATCTATTGGAGCAAACAAGAGTTATCCCAAATCTAAAGTGGAAAAACACTATGGAAGATAAAATTCGCGCCTATCCCAAACGTAGATGGATGGTCTCGGGTTGCGCACAGGTTTCTAGACACTCAAGACAGCGGACGCATTCAGCAGAACGCATATTTTCGGGGATGGTTGGAATATCCGCTGGACATTCGGCTTCGCAGCGCCCGCAGTTGGTACATTGCTCCGGGTTCGCCACTATGTGGAGGGGTGATACTTTGTTGAAGGCCGCAAGCGCTGCGCCCAACGGGCACAAATATTTGCACGAGAAACGCCTCACCAGCATTGATGTCAGGATAAAACCCAGCAGTACTGCTCCCAACAGAGGTGTATTCCCATGAAATCCAAAGATAGCCCGCGCCGGGCAGAGATCACGCAGCGGGGGAAATATCAGCATCGTACTGGCAATCAGAATTATGATCAGCACAAGGTACTTGAGATATCGCAATACCAGGTCGATCCTTGATGGGACTTGTAGTGGAAAGCGTGCCCGGCTCTTCTTGCCGCGTGGACGATTATTCTCCCCGCTGAAACGGCGCGTCCATACTGCCAACGCGTCCTGCAAAGTGCCCAGCGGGCACATCCAGCTGCAGAACGCCCGCCCAGCGATCAGGGAAACGCCAGTTACGGCGATCAAAATGGTGAAGTTCAGCAGGTTGGTGGTTTTTAATGTATGCCCGGTAGTGAGATAGGGCAGCAACGTTTCGATACCGCCAAAGGGACAAAAAGCGTCAAATGCACCCCCTTTGGATGATTCTCCCGGCATCATATGGCGCAGCCCAATCAGGATTGTAGCCACCAGGAAAATCCCTTGCATCCATAGCCGTATTTTGGAAAGATCGTTTTGTTTAGTTTTTGCCGTGTCAGTTGTAGTCATATTTCAGTGGGCTGGCGTAAATCCCAGGGTGATCCCTAGAATTGTAAACAACACCAGCGCGGTAATGATGATAATCGGAAAGTGTTCGGCGTTAATTTTCATTACACCCGGATTTCATGTTATCAGGACTCACTTGAATTCTCATCCACCAGCAGGTGATTCTTGAAGAAAGGAATCATTGTGAAGAACAGTACTGCCAAAGCCAGCAGCGAACCATAGAGATAATCCAGAGTTTTTGTGCGGAAGAATTGGGTGGGGATGTCAATCATCAAGATCGCGATTGTGCCAATCACTGCTAACCACCATCCCTGAATTTTGCCCACAGCCAGCTTTGGGATTGACAAGAATAATAAAATGACTGCAACCCAATTGACCTCACCCGCCCACAAGAACAACCACCAAGTGAAATCGGGATAAAGCGGATGTCCAGGACGTGTCCACATGGTGCGTTGTGCGCCAACACCGATGGTAAAAGCGTGAGTAGCTAACATGCCAATGAAGGTCAGTGCAGCAAAGCGGGTCCATTTCTGTGCTTTTTCGCCCTGCCGCAAGAATATGAAACTCCAGTATCCTGCCAGCCCTATCCAGGAGATCACCATCGGGAGTGGAAAGCCATCTACAAAGCTAATATAAGGCAAGAACATAAACATGCCACCGATTGCTGGTAATGCAAAGAGAGACATTGCCAATGGGTACGTCCACTCTTTTCCCTTTCTTATTTCTTGAGAGATAATGATCAGAGCAGCGCCTGCAACGAAAATGAGTGCCCGCCAGACTGGATAGAAGAAGTCAAAGAGTTTCGGGCCGCTAGAAAAAGTTGGATTGCCGGCCTCGATATGCGCAAGCAAATTTACCAAGACTCTCTCCAAACTTGTTTGGGTTAAGAATGGGATCACATAAGCCATGATCAGACCCAAGATGATGGCAATAATCGACATGGTCAGTCGGTTGCTTTGGGAAGTTTCTTTCATATTGTCTCCTTTGTGCGATTTCAATATTGGTTGTGATAATTATTACAAATTGTCTTCCCTAAATCTTTACCTTTTGGTAAAGTAGCTTCGAAGCTCTCCAAAAGGATGAGTAAAGGATGAAATCGACATGGAGATTGTGACTCGGTTAGGCCAGACTATAGTGTTTTCTTCATTATCGACGGATGATATCCAAAACTTTCAACTGATGGCAAGGCAGCGCAGATATTTGAAGGGCGAATTTGTGATGCATGAAGCTGATATCTGGCCCTATTTGTTGTTTGTGATGTCGGGAGAGTTCCAGGTTTTAAAAGAATCAGCCAGCGGCAGAAGTTTCGAGATCGACAACTTTGGCTCTAATGAAATTTTTTGGGGGTTGGCACTCTTCGAGGATGGAAAACCTAACCCGGCAGCGATCAGAGCCTCAACAGATGGTGAAATATTGATTTGGAACAAGAGCCAGATCGAAGATATGATTTCAGAAAATACCCGGGTTGCCTGGGGGTTATTTAACTTACTGGCAAAAAAGATGGCGCGCGTCGGCGAGATGGTAGAAGAGTTGGCTTTTCAGCCTTTGACAAGCAGGTTGGCCAATTTGCTAATCGAACAGTTCGACCAGGCTGGAGACGATGTCATCTCACGGGAATTAACCCTCGACCAGATGGCGACCCGCATTGGCTCCACCCGGGAGATGGTATGTAAGATCCTGTACCAGTTCTCCGACGAAGATATCATCGATATCCAGCGCACTGAACTAAAAGTCAATGATCTTAATAAGTTGAATGAAATTGCTGGCAAATTAAAAGGATAAAGCCTAAAAACAATATTGCTCAAAATATCATCCAGATCTTTTAGAACGGATCGAAGGCTCTGCCGAACGTTTCTTTGCGTCTCTAAGCTTTGTATAAAGGGGGAAATCGGGACCGAATCCCTAATCCTGAATTATCAATTTTTCTAAAGCCGAATGATTACGCAAGGTTATACTTGCACGATCTACACTTAAAAAGCCATCATTTTGAAATTGATACAGAAGTCGGCAAATAACTTCCGGTGATGTAGCGGTCATGGAGGCCATATCTTCTAGGGTCAAATCACGTTGAACGGATTGTCCATCTACATTAACAAATTTATCGACAATCAATTTTGCCAAACGGCTGGCAACAGGATTAAATGCCAGGTTGTAAATACTCTCCCTGCGTTTGCGTATCAACTGGGTCTGACGACGAATCAACGCACGAACGGCAACACGGTTATTAAAAAGCAATTCAAAAACTTTTTCCCCCGGCCACTGGTAAATGGTAGTTGCTTTTACTGCCTCTAAAGTTGATGGCATTAGGTCACCATCCAACAGGGTGTGTGGCCAAAACTCTTCCCCAGCTTCCCATGTGTAAACGACATATTCCCTGCCATCGGGCGAATTGATTACCGAGCGTAGAGCGCCTTTGGCAATATATATAACAGAATAAAATTCATCTCCTTGGAAAAATACCACATTCCTCTTTTTTAGCGACTTCTGCATGGCTAGCCCAGCTAACTCAAGGCGTTCAGCTTCAATTAAATGACTGAAAACGTCAGACTGACTCAATTGCTCAACAATTCTTTTGAGGTAGTTATCCACGCTCCCATAAAAACATGTTTCATGACTGATGTCAAGGCGAAATAGGGCAGATACAAGTATATTTTGTTCTGAATTCTATCAAGGATTCTAATTCTACATAATTCGAAGGATCATACCAGCGTGGAAGTTATGGATGACTTAAATTGATCAAAAGATATCTAATAAGAATATTGGGAGTAGAAAGTGCCAGCCATATCACCCCCATGGTGCTCAGCATATAGAGCGAAGCATATTTGAATAATCCAAAATTAACTTTCTCGTTTTTTTTGATCAAGCTCAAACCGGCGAAAGCGAGTAATCCCAGCGATAGTATAGCAATTAGCCTCAGATAACCGAAACTGATACCAATTCCATAAGCAGCCACACCTATCAGTATCGCGGCTAGAACACTGGATACAGCAATGGCTATGCGTGTCATTTGGAAGGAGTATGTAGACGAAAAAGTAGGCACTCCAGCCTTTTCGTAATCATTGTGGTAACGTATACTAAAGGTCATAATGTGGGTAGGGATCCAGAATAGAATTGCAAGAGATAGCGCAATCCCTATCCAATCGAGTTCACCTGTTCCCAGAACGCGTCCAGCTAGAATAGGCATTCCTCCAGAGATACCGCCCCAAATGATAGACCAACAGGTGCGCCGCTTAAGCCAAATGGTGTAAATAACCACATCAAAGAATAAACCAGCAAAGATCACTATGCCATAAAGGGGAGCCAGCCCGAAGGCCCAGACCAAACCAATCATAGAGATTGTCAACCCAAATACTAATGCTTCGTTTGGGCTGATCTGGCCGGAAGGCAGGGGACGCCAATGTGTGCGTTCCATTCTGGCATCGATATCCCGGTCGTACCACATATTGAGCACTGTGCTGCCGCTGATAGCCAGAAACATACTACCTCCGATAGCCAGCAGAGTCTGCCAGTTGGTGAAAGGGCAACGAGAACTCATATAGCCTGTCAGCCCTGTTATTAGCAGCAAGCTAGTTTGTAGGCTTTTGATAAGGGCATAATATTGACGGAGTTTCCTGACAATCATAAATAATCCTGTTAAATTCTGGCGTGTGGGCAAGAGAATTTTCCTCTTGCCCACATCTCATTATCAGATTGATTTTCGTTTGCAACCGTCAGGCAGCAACAGCCTGAGGTTCATCATAGAGCTGTTTCTTGAATGCCGGAACCAACAAGCATACGACAATGAGCAGCCCCAATGTTCCCCCTAATAGATAATCACTGGTGGTACCACGTACGAAATGCGTCCAGTAATTGGCTATCATGATGGTTAGACCACCAATCAACCCCAAGTACCAACCCTGAACCTTGCGAACGCCCAGGAAGTAGATCGCTATTATCAAACAGAGGGTCCCCAGCCACATCACCTGAGTGCTCAGCCAGAGCACCCAAGTTCCTTCTGGCCAAAGTGGGCGGGCGGGGTGCATCCACTGGAAGCGAAAAGAGGCATGCCCATTAGTGAAACTATGTGCACCGGCGACGCCGAGAAGTAAATAAGTGATGAAGTGGGCAGCCTTATGAAGTGCATTGCCCTTCTCAGCAAGCAATATGGTGAAGTAGGGTACCAGACCAAAAAGCGAAATGATTATAGCTGGTGGAAACCCTGCCTCGAAACCGACGAAATTGATCCACGGAATTAGCATATAGGCTCCAGCCATGGAAGGCATAGACATTGCCAGCAACGCCAGACCCCTCGCCCAGAGTTTCCCATCCCAGAAAGGCTTTGCAATAGCCAAAGCTACAATCCCACCAAAAACAGAGAGGGCCATCCACATGGGGAAGAAGAAACTCACCAAGTAGGGAGTATCCTCAATAAGTTTGGATTTCTTTACCTCCTCGGGATTATCTGAAACTGAGAGTTTCTCGAAGCGGGAAATTTGTTTGTCGATGATCGCGGGGAGTGTACTCTTAGTGATCAAAGGCGTTGCAATGATAGAGAGTAAGGCTCCTACGATCAGGACAACGGTTACGATTGTTCGAACTTGAGGTGATGGGTTTTGCATTTTTAATCTCCTTGGTGAAATGAATTTATGGTTTCATATCCAAAATTATCAGAATTTAAATTGCATTTCCTTGACTTTTGTCAAGATTTTCACAAAATATATTCTTTTTTGGTTATAAACGTAAGGCGGGACAAAATGGCAAAATGATGTAGTAGCAGAATGT
>CAZLNX010000090.1:0-18261 GCA_964560795.1 uncultured Anaerolineales bacterium
CTCGGTTTTGAAGGTGCTATGAACTTCTTTTCTCAATAACTTCACACTAATGATTTACTTCTGATTGGGGTTGGATTGACGTTGCGTAATTTCATCATTGTGAAATTCTTTCGCCCCGTGTTCCTCCAGTTTGACCAGGACAGTTTCTTTTAGAGGATTCACCTTGAGAACCCGGCCCTCACCCATAGGGGTATTCACTATTTTCTTGGGCTTGGGAAGATTTTTGCGTAGTTCAGCATACGTTTCATACTCGTACTGCAAGCAACAGCGCAGCCGACCACACATCCCAGTGATCTCGGATGGTGCCAAGGACACATTTTGGGCTTTAGCCATCTTGATTGAGATTGGACAAAACTCATCTAGATACATGGAACAGCAGCGCGTCTCTAATCCGCAGGCTCCCATTCCACCAATGATCTTAGCTGCATCGCGCGGACCGATCTTGCGCATATTGATCTTGGCATCATAGAGTTTTCTAATCTCTTTGCGCAGTGCGGATAGGTCTAGTTTTGCATCCTCTTCATGGGTATATAAAAACGTTAACCGGCTGCCATCCAAAGTGAACTCAGCAGAAACTATCTTCATCCCTTTGACTTTTAAATGGGCTGTTTTTGCCCGGCAGTTCACTAATGCCTCAGCCTCTTTTTTCTCCCAAACTTGTCGAGCAACCAGATCTCGTGGTGTAGCTTTGCGCAACACAGGCTTCCAAGGCCCGCTCTCGGGTTTGCGAGGATTTTCAACCAACTGGGCAACTTCCCCAAGTTGACGCCCTCGACTTGTATCGACAATCACGTGATCGCCAACTTGCAAATCACGATGTTGATTAGCACTAAAATGGTATACCTTGCCTACTTTTTGAAATCGAACACCTACAATGAATTCAGCCATACGAAGATTCTACCGCAAATTCGGAGAACTTAGGGATGATTTTATTGAGAAGAAAGAAACCAGGACATATATCATCTCGTCCTGGTTTCCATATCAATCTATTTGGGGTGAATGGTTTATTTGGTTTCGATAAATTCGATGGGCACCACGTTATCTTGCCGTAGGGCAGCCACGCTAACCTTTGCAGCCAGATCTTCCGCAATCTCTTTGAGCGCCTTAGCAACTACACTTTCTGGGTCGGTGACAACTACGGGTTTGCCTGCATCACCACCTTGGCGCACAGACGGGTCCATAGGAATGGCGCCAATGAAAGGAACGCCAGTTTCCTCGGCCAACTTCTCTCCACCACCGCTTCCAAAGACATCCATCTTTGTTCCATCGGGGAGTTCCAAGTAGCTCATGTTTTCCACAACACCTAAGATGGGCACTTCAAGCTGGCGGAACATCTCCAAGCCGCGCAGAGCATCATCCAGGGATACCTGCTGCGGCAGCGTGACAATGACACCACCGCTCAAGGGCAAGGACTGCGAGAGGCTTAGCTGCGCATCACCAGTTCCAGGGGGCAAGTCAATTACAAGGTAATCCAACTCGTCCCACTCCACATCGGTGAGGAACTGTCGAATGGCCGAATGCAGCATGGGGCCGCGCCAGATCAAAGGTTGCTCTGGTTTGACCAAAAAGCCAATGGACATCAACTTCACACCATAGGCTTCGGCTGGGATCAGTTTTTCATTCTTTGGTGGTGGTAATTTCTCAACACCCATCATCGTGGGGATATTGGGGCCGTAGATGTCAGCATCCAACAATCCCACGCGAGCGCCACTTTGCGCCAGGGAAACAGCCAGATTGACCGCCACCGTGCTTTTACCAACACCGCCTTTGCCGGAAGCAACGGCAATGGCATTGCGGACGGGGACATTCAATAATCCACGCGTGCGCCCGTCGTTGGGCACGTTGGCGTCCATCTTGATATTGATATTCGCAACTCCAGGGACAGCACCTACGGCTGCCATTGCATCGTTCTTCATCCTGTCCTTCATCGGGCAAGCGGGAGTGGTCAACATGATGGTAAAGCTGACATCACCATCATTTAATTCTAAATCCTGGATCATGTTCAGAGTGACCAGATCTTTCTTCAAGTCTGGATCGTGAACCGTGCTAAGAGCTTCTAAAACAGCTTCTTGCGTAACTTTGTCTTTACTCATTGATTATTACCCATTATTGTTTTCGCTAAACAGATCAGGCGAAGAGCCTCAAACTTCATCGAGATTCTTCGCCTTTAGATTTGTTATCTGAAAAGGAGGTTTATTTATCCTTGGCGGCTGCTAACTTAGCCGCTGCTTTGGCTTCCCTTTCTGCAATAGCAGCGGCCTTTTTAGCCTCTTTTTCAGCTTTGGCATCTGCCTGCCGCTGATAGTTAATTGGCCGGATAGATTGATAATATTCAGCCGGTTTGAGCAGTTTCTCTTTGTCGTAGATGTTGTTCTCAAAGCGGTCGAAAATGGCCAACTCGTAATCATGGTCCATGATGATGGCGTCGAAGGGGCAGTACTCGGCGCAGAGACCACAGTTCATGCAGATATCCACATCGATGGAGAAATTTGCGGGATCGGGAATAGGGCGGCCCGTCTTGGGATCTTCAGAGCGCTCGATCCAAATACACTGCGGAGGGCAAACCTTTGCACAGATACCACATGAGGTACAGCGCACTGTCCTCTCCCCGGCCTCATCTTCATCATAAACCAGGAAGGGAACAAAGCGGAATTCTTCTGGTGTGGGCAGCTTTTCTTCGGGATACTGCACGGTGAACAAACCGCGTACATCCTTGCTGCTGCGATATTCGATACCTTCTTCTGTATAGCGCTTCTTACCCATGCGGATATCGTCGATATACGTATCGAGAAAGTGTTTTAGGGTTACGCCTAACCCTTTGATGATTCCTTTACCGTACATATTTTATCTCCAATATTATCGGTCGGTCTCACCCAACACGATGTCAATCGAACCGAGAATGATAATCGCGTCAGCAACTTTGTCGCCTTCGCACATCTTGCTTAGAGCAGTCAGGTTGATGAAGGATGGTGCCCTCACATGATACCGCCAGGGGTTAGCGCTGCCATCAGAAACCACATAGAAACCTAATTCTCCTTTGGGACCTTCAACTCGCCCATAGGCTTCACCAGCCGGTACGCGAATAGAGTATTTCGGTTTCCCGATCATGATTTCGCCTTCGGGCAAATCATCTAAGGCCTGCTGCAAAATGCGGATACTCTGGCGAATTTCATCCAGACGCACCAGGTAACGGTCATAGACATCGCCGTGATAAGCAACAGCCACATCAAAATCGAAGCGGTCGTAGATTCCATAGGGGTCAGCGCGGCGAACATCGTAGGGTACACCAGAAGCGCGCAGCACAGGGCCAACCGCGGAGTAGGCGATGGCTTCTTCAGGCGTCAGAACGCCAACACTTTCACAACGAGCACGAATGACTTCATTTTCCGTCAGATAGCGGTCCAACTCGTCTATTTTGCGTGGTAGGCGCTCGAAGGCAAGATCACGCATCTTTTGCTCCACACCAGCCGGGAGGTCGCGAACCACGCCGCCAAAACGGAAGTAATTACACATCATGCGCGATCCGGCTGCAGCCTCAAAGATATCCAAAATCAACTCGCGTTCTTCCAAAGCATAGAGCATAGGGGTGAAGTAGGCGCCCATGTCATTCAGGAGAGTTCCAATGGCGAAGACATGATTAGCGATACGAGTGAATTCGGCCATGATCACGCGGATGTATTCTGCCCGTTCGGGAACTTTGACCTTGGGACCGAGAAGCTTTTCTACAGCTTGAACATAACCCCAGTTATTGGTCATCGAGGTCAGATAATCCAGGCGGTCGGTAAAGGGGATATTCATTATATAGGTGTTGCGCTCGCCAATCTTTTCATGATTGCGGTGCAAGTAGCCCATCACCGGTCGAAGCTTGACAATCGTCTCACCGTCCAGAGTAGCAACCATGCGGAAAACACCATGGGTGGATGGATGCTGCGGACCGAGGTTGACCACAAGCTGATCCGTGTGCATATCATTACCGGATTCGATTTCTTTCATACCCGAATATACAGCGGTTTCACCTTCGGGAGTCCACTTCTCGGGGTCAAAGCCTTGGGGGTACACAACATTTTTGTTGAAAGGATTCTCATCCTCAGCGCGATACAAATCCCCAGCGGGCCAGCGAATGTCAAATGGCTTGGTGTCGTTTTCGTAAAAGGCTTCTTTCCAATCTTTGCGTAGCGGGTAGCCTTCGAAACCTTCCCACATCAAGATTCGGCGCAGATCGGGATGGCCTTCAAATTTGATCCCCAGAAGATCCCAGGCTTCGCGCTCCTGGAAATCAGCGCCAGGGAAGAGATCATACAGGGATGGAACGACGGGGTCCTGGCGTGGTACCTGGACCTTGAAGACTAACGCGCCCCCGCCGGTGGACTTGTACATATGGTAAACAACTTCCATCTTCTCGTCGGGCAGGTAGTCGACACCTGTAACCGAGGAGAGGAAGTCATAACCAAACTCGTCGCGCAAGACAGTGGCAAATTCAACCAGTTTGTCTGCATCGACAAGATAACCTTCATAGCCGCCTCGCTCGTCAGAGGTTACGCCTTCAGGGAAGCGGGCTTCAATATCTTTGGCAATAGCTAGTGTAGTTTCTGTCATCATTGATCTCCAGCTTATGCTTCCTCAGGCTCTGCAACAGCGGCTTCCGCTTTAGCAAGTTTTTCGGCAAACTCGGGGTAATCCCGGGGGTCAATAAGATCGGGGCCCAAGAAGGGGATGGGAATAGCGGGAAGTTCTTCTTTTTGATACCAGCGAACTTCCTTGAGAGATTGATTATCAATCATCTCCTGCACCCTCATCAAGCCGAACAAGAGTGCCTGGGGTGTGGGAGGGCAGCCTGGGATATAGACATCCACGGGCAGGAATTTATCGATCCCTGAAACAACGTTATAACCCTCTTTGAATGGTCCACCGCCGGAAGCACAAGCACCCATGGCGACCACGTACTTAGGCTCTGGCATCTGGTTATACAGACGCACGATCTGGGGCACCATTTTCTTAGTGACCGTGCCAGAAACCAGCATCAAGTCAGCCTGGCGGGGGCTGGGGCGCATGATCTCCATCCCAAAGCGGGAGAAGTCAAAGCGGGACGCAGCAGTACAGATCATCTCGATTGCACAGCAAGCCAGACCAAACATCATTGGCCAGACGGAATAGCGCCTACCCCAGTTGTAGATCTTATCCAGGGTGGTGATGGCAACAACTTGCTCCATCTCCGGTGGTATATCGTATCCTTTTGAATTGAGTTCCTCGGGCATATTTTGCTCCTCGAGTAGTAGATTGGATGGTGAAATTATGATAGAAAAAATACAACGCCCCCAATTATACCTGCGCGATTACCTCTGTCAACGACGATTAACGCAAATAATTATTTGCGTAATTAAGGTATAATAAGCAAATAATGCCGAACACACGCGCTCAAATACTAGAATATATTCGTTCAAAACAGATGGCTTCGGCCATAGAGATCAGCCGCGCTTTGCCCATGACTCCCGCTAACGCCCGACATCATCTAAGCGCGCTCGAAGCTGACAATCTGATCGAAGTCGTTGGTATTCGCCCCCCGAAAGGGCGCGGCCGGCCAACGCAGCTTTATTCCCTCACCCACCAAGCTATGGATCACAATATCGATTTACTTGTCGACGCTCTCCTCAAGGTTCTAAAGTCTGAAAGCAATCTAGAAAAGCAATTTGAGAAGCTCATACCCCATTTATTCAGCGGAGAACCACCAAGCTCCCTTTTAATCGCCCGGTTGAACCACATTATTCAAAACCTGAATGAGATGAATTATCAATCCCGTTGGGAAGCATCACCTGATGGCCCGCGCGTGATCCTAAGTCACTGCCCGTACGCGTCTGTCCTAGCAGAAAACCCTGAGCTATGTCAGATGGATGCAGTATTTCTGTCTTCACAGCTTGGACACTCCGTTGAACAAATCGCAAAACTAGAACGCGGCCCCCAGGGAATACCTAATTGCATTTTTGCGGTTAGATGACATGATTTGCGGCAGCGATGGAAATCCCCCCATGGCAATTGCATTATAAAAATGACGGTATTCGATGAGAAAGCCCAAAACAGTCATTTGGGTAGGTTTGATCAGGCCAAATTCTGCTTGACAGATTCACCCAGTGGAACTGGTTTCTGAGAAAAAAATCCAAATACGCTTGCCCTGAATCCCCCCCTGGCTGGGGGGTTCACAGTGCAAGTCCAAACGCTTAGGCTGCCAACTATTCGAGTACAATAGGAAACTCCTAGGATGCTTATGCCATATATTTCACTACTTCTATTCGAACTCACAATGCTGGTGCTGCTGTTCTTGTGTCTGCGCCATGCTTGGCAGTGGGGAGGTTGGCTGAAGGTTTGGGTACTGATGTCAGGGGTAATTTTCGGGTGGCTGCTTGAGTGGGCGACGATCGTTCAGTTGAGTGCTTATAAATATGGCGATTTCTTCCTAAAAATCGGCCCCCTTCCACTGAGCATAGGCATTGGATGGGGAGTCATTATTTACACTGCGATGCTCTTCTCGGATGCTAGTAGTTTGCCGTTATGGGCGCGACCCATCTCAGATGCGCTCATGGCACTCAATATAGATTTAGCCATGGATGCAATCGCGATCCGCTTGGACATGTGGGATTGGGGACTCAATTTTTCTTCTGAGTATTTTGGTGTTCCCTATGCAAATTTTTGGGCCTGGTTCTGGGTAGTATTTTCTTTTTCGCTTGCATTTAGATTACTCAAACAGGTATCATTTGGACACTGGCGATGGCTAACTCCACTGGGCGCTATAATCTTAGGAACTTTTGGAGTTCTGGGTACTAATGCGATGATCGTTGATCTCTTTATCCCTGCGGGCCTATACGAACCATCAATTGCTATTATCATCTTCGGAGCGGTAGGATTACTAGTATACCTGCGCCCAAAATATAACTTGCACCCGTTGGATCGATTAGTATTCTGGGTGCCACTTACCTTTCATTTATATTTTCTGATCATTGGGCTGGCAACGGGCGTGATTTTGCAGCCAGCATATTTGCTGGCAATAAGCATTATCATGCTTATAACTTCTGTCTACCTGCATAAGAACCATTTACCCAAGGAGAAAAATAATGATATCAAGAAACACATTTGATATTCTTCTACTGATTGCTCGCCCCGCTGCTGGGAAAAGCGAGATCATTGATCATTTAAAAAACACCAAAATCGATGAACTCGTTGATAAATTCCATATTGGAGAGTTCGAAGAGATCGATGATTTCCCCATGCTTTGGACCTGGTTTGAGGAAGATGATATCCTGACTGAAATGGGCCATTCGCGTCTGCATTCCGATGAAGAACATAACTTCAAATATCCACATCTTTGGAATGTGCTTATCAGGCGCATTTCGCTGGAATACCACAAAAAACTACGAGACCAGCCGGACTATCACGACAGCAAGACCGCAATTCTCGAGTTTGCACGTGGATCAGCGCATGGGGGCTTCACACAGGCATTTCAACACCTGAGCCGCGAGATTGCCCAACGGCTGGCGATTTTGTATATCAATGTCTCCTGGGAAGAATCGCTGCGCAAGAACCGCCGGCGCTTCAACCCTGATCGTCCCGACAGCATCCTGGAGCACGGTCTCACTGACGAGAAGATGGAAGCGCTGTATCGCTATGTGGATTGGGAAGAAGTCAGCGCCGCGGATCCCAACACCATCGAGATCCAGGGCGTTCAAGTGCCTTATGTGGTTTTTGAGAACGAAGATGATGTCACTACCGAGCGAGGCGAAGCCCTGGCGAAAAGACTTGAAGAGATGTTGGAAAAGTTGTGGGGGTTGTATTCAAAAGAATCTAGACCCTAAAGGTCTTGAAGACCTTTAGGGTCTAGACATTCAATTTCCCTGATACGTAACTTCCCCCTCAACCGCATCATCCCAAGGATAGGCTTCAAAAGGCTTGGCAGCTTCACGAATAGCAGGGTCATCTGAATAGCGACCGCGATTCTCTTCGGGTAGCTGCTCGGAGATTTTCTCCATAATGGTATGACCAATTTGATCGAGCTGATCGCGACGCTCGCGTCCACGCCCGTTGACATCAAAGGGGCCGAAAGGTTCACCAATATTGATCTTGATAACTGGGCGGTTGATGATCCGTAAGGGGAAGAGATTCTCTAAGCCCACGATACCCACGGGCACAATCGGCACATTGCTGCGCGTAGAAATATAGGCCACCCCGGGGCGCGGCGGTCGTAGCACTGTTGCCCAGGCGCCGCCTTCAGGGAAGATATTCAAGACACCGCCGCTTTTCAACCAACCTTCGGCTAATTTCAAGGCATCTCGAGATCCGGTCCCGCGGTGAACCCAAAAAGCGCCCCATAATTTGGGGAACAGGGCTGCCCACGCGGGCGCAAAGCCGGCTACAGCCCCAGCAATGAAGTTGGTTTTCCAGGGTGTGATGCGGATCAAGACCACCGGGTCAGCAAAACTGAAGTGATTGGCGACCAGGATGTATGGTCCCTGTTTGGGTTGGTTCTCTTTTCCGTTGATCTCCAGTTTCGTAAAGATACTCAGGGCAAGATAGATCAGGGATTTGAATAGCAATCGGATTGGGGCACGTTTGGGGAATTTGTATGGGGGCATTATTGTTCTCGGCTGTGGCAATTAGGAAATTAGCAGAATATTCTAACGCGAAGGTGCTATGGGTGAAAGGCGCAAAGTTTTCTAATATCCCCCCTTTCCGTTGCGTCATTGTGACTTGGCTCTAATTTATTACCCCACCGCTATCGACCCGACCCTCGGGGTTCTCATCCCAGGGGTAGGCTTCGAATTCTTTGGCCGCTTCTCGCAGAGTGGGATCATCAGAATAACTGCCGCGTAATTCTTCGGGAAGTAATTCGGCGATTTCGCGCATTATGGCATGGCCGATCTCATCCAACTGCTCACGTCGCTCCCGGCCGCGGCCTGTGACCGAGAATGGACCGAAAGGTTTACCGATCTTGATCACCGGCTTGGCGCGATTGCGCAGACGGGGTGGGAATACTTCGGTGAAACCGTACAAACCTACAGGCAACAACTGCGCCCCTGTGCGCGCCGCCAAGTAGGCAGTTCCAGGCCTGGCTGGACGCAGCACCGTTGCCCAACTGCCCCCCTCAGGAAAAACAGCCAGAATGCCATCCTGTGCCAGTATGGCTTCGGCAGCGCGCAGGGCTTCGGTCGAGCCGGTGCCGCGGTAGAGCTTGTAGAAGCCCCACATGGCAGTGATGATCTTAGTCCACGGAGGAGCAAAGGGGGGAAATGCCGCGCCGATGAAGTCGATGGGCCAGGGGGAGAAACGCACGAAAGCTACAGGGTCAAGAAAACAGAAGTGATTCCCCACGACGAGCAGAGGCCCCTTCTTAGGTAAATTTTCCTGGCCTATAACCTCTACTTCGGCGAACAATGCTAAAGCCGGTTTGGATAGTTGGTGCATCACCCAGCGGATAGCCTGTCGGCGGGGGTAACGGTAATTTGGAACCTTTATTCCCATTGAGAAAAAAAGCCCTCTATGATGAATAGAGGGCATGTCTTCCTGGATTAATCCACCGCTGCGAGAGGAGATTCGACGGCTGCAGCTCGTGCCTTGGCTTCATTGACAGCAAACAAGATGATCAGCCCTGCAAGCAGGAAGAAGATAATCGAAACAATGGCGGCACGCTGCCCGGCGATTTCGGCTGAGAGCAGATCCAGGCCGCGGTTGGCCGCGAACCAGATTGCCGCTTCAGCTGCAATGATGCCGTAAACCGTTGGACCAATGAATGAAGATGTGCGGCCAGCGATAGCGAAGAAACCGAAAAACTCGCCGCTGCGACCCTCGGGGGCAAACAATCCCACCATGGTGCGACTCAGCGACTGCACGCCAGTGAGGGCAAAACCAGCAAAAGCGCCAATCACGAAATAACCGTTCAAGGTACGAGTGAAGAGCATGGCAACAACCACAGCGATCATCATAACCACCGAAATGATCAAAGAGCGCTTATATCCATATTTGTCGCCAATCAAAGCAAAGAGATACGCCCCGGCAACACTGGTCACCTGCACAGCGATCATAAAGATAATCAACTGCTGCTGGTTCATGCCGAAGAGCACGGCGCCAATGATGGCAGCGAAATCCATAGCCATCAGAATGCCATCATTATAGATCAAGAATGCGATGATGAATTTGATAAATTCTCTAAAATGCCGGATCGATCGGAAAGTCTTACCAATTCTTTTGAAGGCCATCGAAATGTAATTCTCACCCTCAGGAAGTGATTGTGCTTGAGCTCGCTCCTGAATCCAGCGGAAGACTGGGATCGCCGAGATGGCAAAGAAGATGGCCGTAAATACGAGAGCCAGTCGCACCACCAATGTTCCTCCAACGATGACGATCGGAGGCAGGATGAACAAAAGGCACAGGATCCCCCCAAGCGACCCGATCGCCCAGCCATTTCCGGAAACACGACCCAACTCCTCGGGTTCGGCAATCTCTGGGAGCAGCGAGTTATAAAAAACCTGTCCGCCGCGATAACCAATCTCTGCCAAAATAAAGAATGTCATCCCAAAGAAAATGTCGCCCTTCTGAACGAAGAATAGCAATGCCGTGAACACCCAGGTCACCACAGAGAAGCCCAACAAGAATTTCTTCTTCGATCCCGAAAAATCTGCTACAGACCCAAGGATTGGAGCTATAACCGCCACTACCAACATGGCTATGCCTATGGAAATCCCCCACAGGCGTGAGCCCTCTGCACCGCCAACGACTTCCCCCTTGAAATAAGCAGAATAAATAGCTAATAAGACCACCGCTGCGTAAGCCGAGTTTCCAAAATCATACAGGTACCAGGCCAGATGCTCACGGTTCATGGTTTTCAGTTTGGAAAACATAAGACCATCCTTTTCATCTAGGCTAATAATATGTGGGGATCAAATGATTACCATGGTAAGATTCCCGAAGTCGATATCCGACAATCTTATCATACGAATCACCCAATCCCTTAACAAAACACTACTACAGGAGAATCGTTACCCATGTCGCAAAAGTCGCTTCCCCATCGCAGTGAGGTCCCCACAGAAGAAACCTGGAATCTGGAAAGCATCTTCGCCACATCAGAAAAATGGCAAGAGAATTTTGAGAATGTGTTGGCCCTTTTACCCGAAATCGAGAAATACCAGGGCAAATTGAGCGAAAATCCCCAAACGTTGCTGGAAGGAATTCAAGTTTTTGAGAAGATATCTATTCCTGGAATGCAAGTTTATGTCTATGCAGGATTAGCTGCTTCAGTGGATGTCGGCGACCAGGATGCAGCAGCCCGTTTCGGTCAGGCTCGTGGATTGCTCGCCAAAGTACGCACCGCGACAGCTTTTGTAGAACCAGAGGTCATGGCCATAGGATTTGATGTGCTGGAAAAATGGACAAAAGAAGACCCCCAACTGGCGATCTACAATCACTACTTTGACCAACTCAAGAAACGCGGCGATCACGTGCGCTCTCCTGAGGTTGAAGAGGTGATTGCCATGGTGGGCGATCCCTTGCCTCCAAAGATAACCCTGGCAGCTTACTCCTCGCTGACCAACGCAGACCTGAAATTCAAGCCTGCCACCAGTTCCGATGGCGAAGAGATGGAAGTTGGTCAGAGCAGTATTGACTCACTGATCACCCACGCCGATCGAGAAATCCGCCGTACAGCCTGGGAAAACTACGCTGATTCCTATTTAGATTTTAAGAACACCTTAGCCAGCATCCAGACACAGGTTATTCAACGGGACGTGTTTACCATGCGCGCCCGCAACTACGATTCATCCTTACAAGCTTCCCTAAAACCCGATGAAATCCCCGAGGAAGTCTTCCACAACCTGATCGATGTATTCAAGAGGAATTTGCCCACCTGGCACCGGTACTGGCGCATACGCAGAGAGGCATTGGGATTCGACAAGTTCCATGTCTATGACATCAAAGCGCCTGTGATGAAAGAGACTTCCGCTGTGCCTTATGACCAGGCTGTGGAGTGGATCTGCGAGGGCATGAAACCGCTTGGCGATGAATATGTACAAATCATGCGTGAAGGTTGCACAACCCGCCGCTGGGTCGATCGTGCCATCAATAAGGGCAAACGTCAGGGTGCGTTCTCTTGGGGGTCTTATGGCACACAGCCTTTCATCATGATGAGTTACGCAGACAATATCTTTAGTTTGAGCACGCTGGCCCATGAATTGGGTCATTCGATGCATTCCTATTACACTCGAGAGACACAACCTTTCATTTACTCGCAATACTCGCTTTTTGTTGCAGAAGTAGCTTCGAATTTCAACCAGGCCATGACCAGGGACTACCTGTTCAAGACGCTGGATGATACGACCTTACAGCTGGCACTGGTAGAGGAAGCCATGTCGAATTATCACCGCTATTTCTTCATCATGCCTACCCTGGCGCGCTGGGAATTGGAGATGCACCAGCGAGTCGAAAATGGCGAGCCGGTCAGCGCGCAAAGCATGATCGACCTGGCCGCCGATCTCTTCAAAGATGGCTATGCCGACGAAGTCGAATTCGATCACGACCGCATCGGTATCACCTGGGCACAGTTCGGTCACATGTACATGGACTTCTACGTCTACCAGTACGCCACTGGAATCTCGGGAGCTAACGCGCTTGCTGATGATGTCTTGGCTGGAAAAGAAGGCGCTGCCGAGAAGTACATCGGCTTTCTAAAAGCCGGTAATGCACTCTATCCATTGGATGCTTTGAAGATGGCCGGTGTGGATATGACCTCGCCAGAGCCCGTCGAGAAGGCTTTCGCTGTATTGGCCAGTTATGTGGATAAATTTGAAGAATTGGTGAGTTAACTTTTATACCCTGTCATTGGGAGCCACCTTGTGTGACGAAGCAATCTCCTCGCTACGAGTTTGAGATTGCTTCGCCCCGGCCGCAGGCCCGCCTTCCCCGCCGTAGGCGCGCCGTTGGCGAGGGCCGCACATCGGAGATGGGCCTTCGGCCACGTGGCGACGGGGTTCGCAATGACAGTATCTCAGAGGAAACCATGAGTGAACAATCAACCAAAAGCGAATTACTCGAAGTCATCAACCAAACTTGGAGCGATCTAAACGAAATCATTGATGGTCTTAGTGAAGAACAGTTACTAGACCCCAGTGCCATGAACAATGGCTGGAGCTATAAGGATATTATGGCTCATATCACAGCTTGGGAAATGCTGGCTATGGATCGTATCAATTCTGCGATCACAGGTGAGCCATTGAAATTAAAAGTCATCGAAAGCGATGATTTTGCCAATGACTTCAACGCTGATGTTTTCGAGAAAAACAAAGATAAATCCCTGACCGAGATCTTAGACGATTTCAATAAGGCCCATAGCGAATTTGTTGCTCAGATTGAGGGGTTAGATGAGAGTGTTCTACCTGAGAAACTTCCCTTTGATTGGGCTGGAAATTTAACCTACCAAGTTTTGATCTCTGCCAACACGCACTGGCACTACAATGAACACATCGAAGCCAGTGAGAAGTGGTTGGCAAAGCAATAAAAAATCCCCCGTTATAACGATTTCTTCCCCCATGCTGTCATAACACAATTACGCCCAGCTTGTTTGGCAGCATATAGCGCTGTATCAGCATTTTCTAGGAGATCATCCAAATTGGGGAGATCTTGTGTACCAACGGCAACACCAATACTTATGGTGATGGAAACAGTACCGCCCGGGTAGGGCACTTCCTCGTATTCCACCTGATTCTTCAACCGAGTAGCGGCCAGAAATGCATCAGATTGATCTGTCTCTGGCATCAAAATAACGAACTCCTCCCCGCCATACCTGCCCACAATGTCAATATCACGCGTGTTGCGTTTCAGACAAACGGCTAGGGCTTGCAAAACCTTGTCACCAACCCGATGACCATGTGTATCGTTCACTCTCTTGAAGTGATCGATATCTAGCATAATGGCAGCTAAAGAACCACCATATCGGCGCAACCGTTCTACTTCCCTAAACCCCAGATCAAAAAGATGACGGCGGTTGTGCAGGCCAGTTAGCACATCCGTAATTGCCATTTCTTGTACTTCCTGAAACAAGTTACTTTTTTCAACTGCCAGGGCGACCGCACTGGCAACTTGTTTAAGCAGAGGTAACTGCGCTTCTTCGTATCCAGACTCTCTTAACCAAGACATATTGAGTGCGCCGATAACTTGTTCACCAATTCGTAATGGAAGATTAATCCGCGAGCGGAGACCAGATTTGTAAAGAACACGTTCGCCTGAAAAATTTGTTTCAGCACCCAGATCAGGTGTCAGGTGGATTCGCCCGGCAAGGATATTCTCCGCGGCAGCAGTATCCGACAACTTTATGCGGGTACCCAGGCCCAATTCAGGATTCGGTTCATCTATTGCTACAAAAGTAGCCCACTCTCTGCCCGGCTCTTCAAGTAACGCCAAACTAACACGGTCACAGAGGGTGTTAACTCGTAAGGCAGCTGCAACCACCGAAAACGAATCACTAACATCCACTGAAGAATTGAGGGCGTGAAGAACACCACTGACTGCAGTCATCTCATCGGCATGTCGTTGCGTTTTTTCTAACAGCCGCTCCCGTTCCTTCTCCGCCTGCACTCGTTCTGTCAACTCTTGCTGAACCTGATCGTATAAGCGCGCGTTTTCAATGGCAATTGCTGCTTGCGCAACGACATTCTCCGCCAATCGAATTTCTTCCATTGTAAAGTCACGAACCCTTGATTCCTCGTACACCTCAACCAGTCCCAAGACACGATCGCGAACTGCCAGGGGCAACATCAACAAGGATTGAACTCCCTGCTCCGCCATCCATGCTAACTCCGCTTCATCAGCTTCAGGGTCATCTTGATTGATGACATTTGCCTGGCGGGTTTCCAATACAGTTCGAGAGGCAGGATAATCACTCAATTTATAAATCGTACCTGGCGGTTCAACTTCATCTGGACGAACAGCACTATAATCCACAAGTATTTCGAGTTGATTCAACTCACGGTTCCACAACGATAATGCACAACCACTAGTGTCTAATGCCTGGGTCATTTGTTCAGCGACTGTCAAAAGCACAACATCTTGAGAGAGATCTGAAGTAATAGCTTTAGTCGCCTCATAGAGCAGGGTCAGCTCACGGTTACTTTGCTCTAATGCTTGTTCAGCCCTGGCAGTCTGGATCACCTGCGCAGTGATGCCAGCAAGCCCTTCAAGCAATGCATCCTGATCAGGGGAGATAGCTGTATGGCTGAAAAGCGCTAAAACACCTATTGGGGTTCCCGTTGCTGACAATAGCCTATATCCTGCGAATGAAACCAGACCCAATTCTTTGGCCCACACACGATCGTGGACACGTTCATCATGTATTACATTGTTGGTAATGAATTTATTATCTTCTCCGGCTGCAACTCGGCCTATCTTATAACAACCAAACGGCACTCGCCGATGCACTTGACCATCTATGTGCGCATAACGTCCCGAGCTTGCCATCAGATGCAGGCAGCGATCCCGAAAATGACAGACATGTGGCCCTTCGACAACCTCGGCATGAATGCAACCAGAACCACACCTATCGCCTTGCTTTATGATCCAGATGCGGGCAAAATCTGCGTCAAATATCTCGACAACACCATCGGTTATGCGTTTCAATTTCCCATCAAGGCTGTCTGGTTTTAGTAAATCTTCCTGCAATCTATTTAGTTGATCAGTCCGTCTCTCCGCCTCTACTCGCTCGCTGATATCGCGAGCAACATGAACACTCCCCAATAACTGACCATCAGCATCATGAAGCGGCGAAACCGATACTTGAAAATTGCCACCCAAGCGTTCTTCATAGACATCAACTGTATGTTCTTGACCATCCATTAATA
Source organism: uncultured Anaerolineales bacterium (assembly GCA_964560795.1). Lineage (GTDB taxonomy): Bacteria > Chloroflexota > Anaerolineae > Anaerolineales > UBA11858 > NIOZ-UU35. Next base: position 15,864 of record CAZLNX010000090.1, read on the forward strand.
GTGCAGTATGGGGACAAAAAAGGGGTGGCTCCTCGGTTCCGTGAGCAAGAACGTGGCATGCTTTCCCAATTATCTCATCTTGCTCAACACCGAACTTATCAGCCATCGCTTTATTCGCCCGGATGACGCGATGTTGATCATCTATGAGCATGATGAGGTCAGGGACAGCGTCAAAAGTGCGTTCCCAGTCATCTTTGGCGCGCACGAGTTTTGTCTCCATCTGAGTCCGTTCATTAAGTTCGCGAGATAACTGCGTTCTAATCCTATTTAGATAACCGACAACAATACCTATACAGATAAATACAATGTGAGTTGCGTAAAAATTCCTCCCCAAAAAAGCATAGATAGTATTCTCTCCTGCAAGAACGAATAGCGCCATATTTAGCGGAATGGATACCACGCCAGCAAAGAATCCACCCTGCACCCCAAAAGCGACGGCGATCACAATAACAGGCACAACAGAGAACGCAATAGCCACTCGATTAACTAAATCATAAAGAGGGATAAATAGTAGGATGTATAGGAAAGATACCCCCAGGCCCAACATTATTCGATTTCGAAAGGATTGTTCACTCAACATTGATGATTTATTTAGCCAAAAAGGTGCCATAAGGAAGTAACTACTCAAGTTCAGGGATGGTAATAACAGTGGATGTGCAGTCACATATGGGAGACTCTTTACATTATTTGTACCATAACTTTGATGAAAAATTGATGGCTCTTTAGTCCACACCACCATTCACCATTTGGGTAAAGATATTTTCAACTCACCCACCTATTGAACCTTAATTCTTCGAACAAGTATTCTATATGGATACCAATAGAAAAAGGAGGAAGAGTTTCTAATGACAAAACGACCTGGCGGCATGCTGGGCTTTACTACTGTCTGGTTGGGACAACTCATTTCAGTGTTGGCATCCAATATGAGCGGATTCGCGCTGACTATTTGGGCCTTTGAAAAAACCGGTAGCGCAACCGTTTTAGGGGGCGTGCAAACCTCGTTCATCCTGCCCTTCCTGCTCATCTCGCCCATCGCTGGGGCTATGGTGGACCGCTACAACCGCAAATTGATGATGATGGTCAGCGATCTGGGAGCAGTGCTTGCAACAGCAACAATCTTGATTCTCAATGCAACGGACACCCTCGAGGTCTGGCACCTATATGTCACTGCGGTGGTTTATGGTCTGAGCGGCACGTTTCAGTGGCCAGCTTATATGGCAGCGATCACCACAATGGTACCCAAGGAAAAATATGACCGCGCCAACGGTATGATGATGTTGATTGATTCTGGGCCATCCGTCTTCGCACCCATGTTGGCCGGAGCTTTGCTTCCACTCATTGGTATCACTGGCATTTTGATCGCCGATGTAGTGACCTTCTTCTTGGCAATAGCTGCCTTGTTGATCGTCCAGATTCCTCAGCCTGAGCTGACCGAAGAAGGTCAAGCGGGGAAAGGCAGTATCTTGCAAGAGGCTGCCTACGGGTTCAAGTACATCTTCGCAAGACGCAGCCTACTCAGCTTGCTTCTGGTGATCTTATGTTTGAATCTGGTGCATGGATTTTCAGGATCACTTTTCGCTCCCATCATTCTGCTAAAGACTGATAACAACAGTGCCATCCTGGGAGCGGTGCAATCATCCTTTGCCATCGGTGGCGTAGTAGGTGGCTTAGTTGTTAGCGCCTGGGGTGGTTTCAAGAAGCGCATCCGCGGTATGTTAATTGGCTGGTCAATTTTCGCCTTCTTTGGCTTGTTCCTGTTTGGATTGGGACGCAGCTTATATGTCTGGATTCCAGTAGCCGTAATCGCCGCGATGAGCTTCCCGCTGAGTCAAAGTGCCAGCAATGCCATCTGGCAGTCCAAGGTTGCGCCCGATGTACAAGGTCGCGTTTTTTCAGCTCGCCGACTGATCGCCTGGTTGGTCGACCCGATCATGCCCCTAGTTGCTGGCGCCCTGGCCGACTATGTCACAGAGCCAGCCATGCAAGCCAAGACCTTCTTGTCCAACACATTCAGTTGGTTGGTGGGAACGGATCCTGGAGCAGGTATGTCTCTCCAATATGCCTTTTCGGGACTCGCATATGTCTCGATCATAATAATCGCTTGGTTCATCCCTGCAATCCGAAACGTCGAAACCATTTTGCCTGATCATGATGATATTAAAAAAGCGGAACCCGCCTGAACTTGAACGCAATCAAAAATATCTATCAAAAAGAAGTCAGACACCTGAAAAGTCTGGCTTCTTTTTGATAAGCAAACAAGAAATCTTTAAGACAATTCTTGAACCATTTGTTCTATTTAATGTTACAATCGCAGAACACATGTGCGAATTATCACAATGATCCCACTATACTAATCGCGAATAGGATTTGTGAGAATTAGGATGATTGAGGAGCCTGC
>CAZLNX010000091.1:0-18188 GCA_964560795.1 uncultured Anaerolineales bacterium
AACGCAGGTCTTTGGCTCCGGAGGCCAACGCTCTATCCACTGAGCTATGGGGGCATCGGGTGGGATTTTACCACGCTGAAACTTTGGGAGCTAGCGCGACTAGCTTCTGGCGGGTCTCGTCGATAATTTTTTGGTTTCCCTTCTCATCCCCAAAATAGTCCAATTGATATTTCTTGTGAGCCAGCTCACTGCACAACTGGTAAAAATCTCGCGTCACGCGGTATTTCCCATTGAATAAGGCCGAAAGCCTGGCAAAACTCTGGGACCAGGCAGAACAAGCTGTCTTATATTGTGCTTTGCTGATGATCTCTTCGATAACTTCCGCGCGCAAGTATTTTTTCATCCTTAATTGGACTCGGCGTATGGCCCACAGGATCAACAAGAACATCAGGAACCAGCCCCCCCAATCGAAAAGCGTCCCGATGGCCAAGCCGGGCAAACCAGTCAGTACGGTGGCAATTGTGTTGTGGATCGCATGGGCGAAGATCGCAACCATCCACCCAATGATAGGGGCCAATAGCTTGACCCAGACATTTTTGTTCAGGCGCGTAGCTGCTAATCCAATCCCAATGAAAGCTGTGTAGAATGGATGCTGCCAGCCGACCAAAATTACCCGCACGAAAACCAACGTGAACAACCCTTCCATACCGCCTTCAAGAAAGCCGTAATTGTAGATGTAGTAGGTGTTCTCTGTGGCGGCGAAACCCAACGCTGCAACTCCGGCATACACAATGCCATCGAGTACTGAATCGAACTCTTTGCGCACGATCAAAAACACCAATAACACTGCCAACCCTTTTAGCGTTTCTTCGACGGGTGGCGCCACCAATGAGCCGGTGGCGAATTCGGTAATGGCATCGGACTCGGTGAATAGATATACGCCCATGCCCAGCAGCGTGTTGACTACGAACGCCATCCCTGCAGCCACCACGGCACCCCAAATGAAAACTAACCCTAGTAAAACCTTGGGCTCTTTCTCGTAGCGGTCGAGCCAATTTAAGACCAATGCGAAAATGATCATTGGTGCGAAGCCAAAAAATAAAGAGAGTAAGAAGCCCATAAATTTCCTTGATGTGTGAAGCCTGATTATGCAAATTGGGAAGAGCAATGGTTTGCAGTATACTGTACAATGATTGCTGCAAAATGGTTGCTGAACACTGTGACAAATTCAAAAATACCCGTTAAATATATCACCTTTTTCCTCGGCTTGCTTATTGTCATAGCCGCTGTGGGTTGGTACTGGCTGTTTCGATCGCTCCCAGATCTGGATGAACTCCCCGCGCGGCTGCATACGCCGAGCATTCACATAGAAGATCGCCATGGACGCTTGCTGTATGAATCGATCCCCGAAGGCGACGGGCGGCACACGGCACTGCCCATCGAGAAAATCCCCATAACGTTACAGCAGGCCACTATCGCCACTGAAGATCGCAATTTCTACAAGCATCCCGGCGTGGATGTAATCGGCATTCTGCGGGCTTTCTGGATCAATCTGCGCGGTGGCGAGTCCCTGGCGGGGGGCAGCACCATTACCCAGCAGGTAGCCCGAAATTTGCTGCTCGATCCCGAAGAACGCCATGAGCGCACGCTGCGTCGTAAACTGCGCGAGGCTTTGTTAGCCTGGCAGCTCTCTCGCCGCTATTCCAAAGACGAAATCCTGGCCCTATATCTCAACCAAATGAACTACGGCGGCATGCTATTTGGTGTCGAAGCCGCAGCCCAAACCTATTTCGGAAAACCCGCAGCAGAGCTTGATCTGGCCGAAGCGGCGCTGCTGGCTGGCATCCCGCAGGCACCGGGTCTGTATAATCCGCTGCTTGACCCCGAAGCGGCCAAAGAGCGGCAAATAATTGTGTTGAACTTAATGGTTGAAAGTGGATTTATCAGCCCCGAGGATGGCGAACTGGCCGCGGCGGAATCTTTGATTTATGCGGCTGCACCGTATCCAATGGATGCTCCACATTTTGTCTTGTGGGTGAGAGGCCAACTCGATGCTTTACTTACCCCCGAAGCGTTTTCGAACTCACTCATCGTGCGTACCACCCTCGATCTGGACTGGCAGCGCCACGCTGAACGCGCCGTCGAGCAGCAACTTGACCGGTTGCAAGCCGGCGGTGACACGGTCTTAGGGCATAATGTTAACAATGCCGCGCTGGTTTCCATTGATCCAAATACTGGTGAAATCTTGACTATGCTGGGCAGCCCAGATTATTTCGACGGTACCAATGCAGGTGCCATCAATATGGCGCTGACACCCCGCCAGCCGGGCTCTGCACTCAAACCTTTGATCTACGCGGCTGCTTTCAATCCTGATCAACATGGAGAGTCATTTACCCCCGCCACAATGATCCTGGATGTGCACACGGCATTTATGACCCGCGAAGGCGAAGCCTACATCCCCAGCAATTATGACCTTAAGGTACGCGGCCCGGTGCTGGTGCGCGAAGCCCTGGCATCATCGTTAAACATCCCCGCCGTAGCCGCGCTTGATCATATTGGGCTGGATGCACTCTTTGCATTGGCCGCAGACCTGGGTATCACTACCTTTGATGACCCCGATGATTACGATCTTTCAATTGCATTGGGCGGCGGCGCGGTGCGCCTGCTTGAATTGACAGGGGCATACGGTGCGTTTGCCAATGGCGGCTTCCGCGTAGACCCTTATGCTATTCAGGAAATATACACCGTGGAGGGGGAGACGCTCTACGCGGCCGAATCGGGCGCCAAGATCCGCGTGCTGGATGAACGTGTGGCCTGGTTGATCTCTGATATTCTCAGCGACAATGATGCCCGCACGCCCGGCTTCGGCCCCCACAGCGCCCTGAAACTCGACCGACCCGCCGCTGTCAAGACGGGCACGACATCGAATTTCCACGACAATTGGACGGTAGGGTACACCCCCGAGGTGGTGACCGGCATCTGGGTGGGCAATACCAGCCACGAGCCCATGCGGGATGTCACTGGCCTGAGCGGCGCGGCGCCCATCTGGCACAACTTTATGCGCAATGTGCTCTCCGGTTCACCGGAAAGCGATTTTGTGGCTCCTTCGGGGATCGTACAGGTAGAAGTCTGCGCGTTATCAGGATTGCTGCCAACGGAGGCTTGCCCCTATCATCGCCTGGAGTGGTTTATCGCTGGAACCGAACCTCAAGAACAGGATCACATCTATCGCCGCGTCTGGCTGGATACTGACACAGGTTTACTTGCCGACGCATCCACACCGCTGGAGCGCCGCATTCAACAAACCGTGCTTGATCTGCCTCCCGAAGCGCACCCCTGGGCACGATCGGAAGGTATTTTGCTGTTATCCGATGTAACGCCCGTCGAAGCGGAAACAAAATCCTTGCGCCTGCTTTCCCCCGCGCCCAATTCCACCTACCGCATCTCCGGCAACTTGCCCTCCGACGTGCAGCGCCTGCATCTTGAAGCCGTTGGTGAGAGCGGTTTACAAGAAGTCACTTTATGGCTGGATGGGGAGTTGCTTACCACACTGTCTGTAGTGCCCTATGAAGCCTGGTGGATTTTGCAGCCCGGTGAACATCAAGCCTGGGCCGAAGGGGTAACAGCCGATGGGGAGTTGGTGAAGAGTGAGATTGTGCAATTTTGGGTAGAGGAGTGATCATAAAAAGACCTCCGAAGTCTCGCAGACTTCGGAGGTCTAGTTTTCGGATATTTCGTGAACCCCTATGGCCTGACTGTAAACAAGCTTCCCTCACCGCGCCCGTAAACCTCAGGGAAGTAAAACTCTTGCGCCGTAGGGGGGATTACGCGGAACTCGCCCGGTGTGCTGGCTCGAACTAGATAGGTATAAACATACGTCCCGGCGGGGAGATAATCGGCGGAGAGCACGATGCGTTCGTCACGCAATTCGGCGTGATCGAAATACCACCAGCCCCAGCCCCGCTGCCACATATCATCGTAGTCGTAGCGGTCGGGGGCCAATTGCTGCGGACTGGTCTCCAGGGTTTGGTCCACGGCCTCCAGCCCAGCGGGGAGATGGTCGTCGATGATGGCGTAGTGCAGCGTGTTGGGGATAACAATTGTCAGGCGGGCAAGCAGAATATCACCGCGAGCGGCCTCGGTGACCGGGGTTTCTCGGTCTTCCGGGTGGAAATAACTACGTGAGATGACAATGCCGCGGTCCAGCGCGCTGATTTGCTCCACGGGCAGCATTACGTTCAGGTGTGCAGTGTAATACAAACTGCCGGGGCCATCATCACGGGCGATGGTAAGCCGCTGTACTGAGCCTGTCGAAGTGCGGTTGATTTCATCGCTCAACATATCAGCAATCTCTATGCGGATTTCGTGAGTTTCAGCGATGTTATCTGCGTTGGCAAAGCCATTTTCGATATGTGCCCCGTTAAAAGCCACGGCGTATTGGTAATCGGCTTCTAGTTCACCGGTGGCTTGCATCCAGCCGGTGAGTGCCAGCAGCGACCAGGCCGTTTCTTGGGTTGAACGCCAGCGGCCTTCAGTGCGGTGCGTCATCAGCCAGCGGACCGCGTCCACGTTGAGAGTGTTGTCGGGGTCAACTTCAATCAGCGCACCTAACACGATAGCAGTGGTGCGAGTGTCAGTGTTCCAGTTCCAATAGTCGCGCCAATCTTCCTCCCAATGGATGCCCGTTGCCGAGCGGATGGCGGCGTTATTGAAATCGGAGAGTAGCGTTTCGATGCGTGGGTCTTCTGGATTGAGCATGTACAGCGTTTGCGCCAGATAGGCACGGGCGTACAGACTCAGGTGTTGGCGTTGCTCGTAAAGTTGGACCACTTTGGCTGTCAGCCCGCCCCCCCCGCCGCCGCTCATCATGCGCATATGGGCATTGGATGGGCGGTGCTGTGCGGTTTCGTCGTCATCGATTTGTTCGGCGCGCACTAACGCGTACAGCAGAAATGCTTGCCGGTTACGCATGTAGCCGGCTTCCATTTCGACATCGCTGGGGAGATTATCTTTTAGATAGCTGATGCCCTGATTGAAAACTAACGGGCTGACCGAATACCCGGCGCGCTGTGCTTCGGCCATGCCCAGGATTACGTAGGCACTGGTCAGGGTATTGCTTTCCAGGGTGTACCACCAACCCCAGCCGCCATCGGCATTCTGCCAGTTGTACAGGCGCTGTAGGGCGGTGTTAACTTGCGTTTGTAGATTGGCTTCCAGGTCTGGGTCGCTGCGCCCGGCGGCTTGCAAGGCTTGTGCGGTAAGTACGTTGGGCAAGAAGCGCGAAATGGTCTGCTCGACGCATTCGTAGGGGAAATGTTCTAGGTAGTCGAGACCTTCAGCCATACCTGCGACCAGCGATGGTTCAATCTGGATGGTCAGGTCACCGGTGTTGTTGGCATCTATCTCCTGTGGGAGTAGTATGCCCTCGGTGCGGCTGCCAGCCTCGGGCAGAGTCCCGGCCGTCCCCACTGTTTCTGGGGCCTCATATCGATAAACCGGAATGCCACCCTCGGAGAGGGTCGCCAATGTCGGGCGGCTGGCGTCGCTGAAATCGCCCCCTCGTGCTCTGAAGATCAAATCCACGCGCTCCCCATCTGGCTGGACATTTCCCTCCCAGTAGACCACGGCTTGTTGGTGGGCTGGAATTTCGATCTCTTGCGACGTATCGCTGGTAAGGGTGAAGCCCTCAGCTTGCAGGCTGGCAGTGACGATTAGATCTTCGTCGCTGTTGTTGTGGATGGCTGCACCTAGTTGGGCTTGATCGCCGACGACGAAGAAGCGCGGCGTTTGAGGGCGCACCAGCAGGGGTTTTGTGCTGAGAATGTCTTCGGTGTTCTCACCGACGCGGGTGTCTATGGTGACGGCGCGGCTGTCCATGCGCCAGGTGGTCAGGTTGTCGGGCAGGGTGACGGTTACGGTAGCCTCGCCATTTTCATTAGTGACGATGGCTCCGTTCCAGTAGGCGGTGTCTGGGAAATTGCCGCGTACAGCCTCGACCCCAAGCTCGTCGTAGCCTTTGCCGCCGCCACCGCCTGCGCCCATACCTTCGCCGAGAGCGAGCTGCTCTTCGAGTTTGATATTGTATTCTTCAATGCTGTAGAGCAGCGGCATGGCTGTGCGTACGGGGTCGGCGTTGGGCGGTTTGAGCGTCAGGGTTGCCAGATCGGTGAGTGCCAGCGAAATTTCGGCGCTGACCGGCTCGCCGCGATAATCGGTTGTGCGGATGGTGTAGGTGATTTCATCGCCCGGCCCGGCTTCGGTCTTATCGGGGATGATCTCGACGTTCAGGGCTTGCTCTTCTACTTCGACCTGAATTTCGGTCATGCCCATGCGAAAATCGGGCGGCTGGTCTTCGCCAGCGCCGCTGATGATGGAAACCGAGATATAGACATTGGGGGCCATATCGCTGCTGATGGGCAGGCGATAGACGGTGCTGTTATTTGTTAGCCGGATGACTTCGCTGGAGCGGATATGGCCGCGCTCGATTGTCACTAGAGCGTAGTTTTCGCCGAGGAAGGGCGATGCGATCAGGATTTCAGCTTCTTCGCCCGGGGAGTAGGTGTCTTTATCGGTGACAAGTTCAAGAGTGCGGTCATCACTTTGTCGCCAGGCGATATAGTCGCTGCCGGAGATCCACATCCGGGCGGCGGCGCGGGCCTGGTTTCCGTGTTCGTCTTGGGTGGTAACGATGGCTTTGAAGATTCCGCCGTTGGCTGGGGTGAAGTTAACGCTGGCGCGCCCGTGTTCCTTGGTTGCTATGTCCTCGAAGGATGCGACTGGTATTTCTTCCACGCTGGATTCCCAGCGGATGGTGCCATCACTCTCTTGTACCTGCACGCTGCTCCAGCGCATCTCGACGATTTCTACATCGAGCAACTGTCCGGCGACGGTGTCGGCATCCCAATCGACGGTGACGAGCTCGAAGGTTTGCTCTTCGTTGGCACTGCCGACATAGCGTTGCGGGCGTACGCCTGGGTAGACGGCGCTCTGGTGCCCAATCACGCTGGCGCTGGCGCTGACGGCGTTGCTGGATACATCGGTAGTGGTGGCCTCGAACGTGAAGCTAAGGCTGGAATTAGAGATGCTTAGATCAGCAGGGAAGGTGAGCTGGAATTGCCCGCTTTCGTCGGTGCTTGCCTCTCCAGTGGCGATTTCTTCATTGTAGATGAAACTCTCCTCGTAGGCCAGGTAATCATAGTAGTCTACATCGGAGAAGCTGTAACGACTCAGGTCGCCGCCGGGGGAGAAGGTGTAAGTGCTGGCAAATAGACCCCATTCCACGTGTGCAACGCCGACCGCGCCCCCAGAGAAGAATTCGGCATCCAGGGTCAGGGAAAAATCTTCATCGGCGAGCACATCTTCGGGTGCTGCAACCAACCCCACCTGGAATTCTGGTTTGCGGTATTCGGCCACGGAAAAGTATCCAGTGCCAATTTGCTCCTCAGTAACCGGATCCATCACATAAATATCATAAAAGCCCAGAGTAGCGTTGGCATCGAGCAGTAGTTCGCCGTCGAAGGAGCCAAACTCCGAGAGGGGCAGTGTGGCATTGAAGACCGTATCGTTATAACTTTCGATGGTGACCTGTACTTCTTGCACCGCGGGCAGGCTGTAGGCCAGATCGTCGTTCAGGCGTACGATGCCCTTGAAAGAAACAGGGTGTCCGGGGCGGTAGAGCGGCCGGTCGGTGTAAACATAGACGGCGGGCTGATTGGGCAGGGTGTAGTAGTTGCTCCAGATGCCAAAGTCGTACGGCGAGACGCCGCTGCCCCAATCGGTGCTGGCGAATGCTAGATGTTCCTCGGTGTCGGTAATCACGTAGTACGTGGGTAAGCCGTAGCGGGTCGCAGGGCTTTCATTGATAGGATTGTTGGTGTAACGGGCGTGGACTTTTGTGGGTGAATTTGTTCCAAAAGCCTGGGGAATCTCAATGAATGCGAGACCGTCTGCATCGGTAGTGGCGCGCCCGACGACGTTGAAATTCTCATCATACAGGCTGAGCGGGACTCCCTCGAGGGGGGTGCCGGTGTCGAGATCGGTCAGCCATACCAGGGCTTCGCTGCGAGTGCTCTTGATCGTTGCATGCGCCCCGGCGATCATCAACAGCCGTTGGTCGTCTGTGATCGGACCGAAATCATCCCAGCCTTCCATATTCAGGAAATAGAACCCTGGGGGTAGGTTTTCGCCGGCTTCGTTGGTGAGTGTAAACCTTTGCAGATCGATATCGTTGAGCGGATTGTAGTTGGTGACCGACCATTCTCGGAGTAAAGAATTTTCAGCCGGGGCGTAATCCCAAACCGATTCGTTGCCGCTCTCAAGCGCATGGAATTGTGCCGCGTTGAGCTGGTACAGATTGGCCTGGACGCTGTTTACATTCACGTAGCGGATATATAAATTGTTCGGCCCGCCGTCACGGTAGATGACCGGGCTGTATGGCATTTCGAGATAGGCTGTGGCGTTGTAGGATGTGGTTCTGAAATTAAAAACGTAATCACGCTCGATTTGGTTGCCATATAGATCGCTGGCGCCCGGCAGCACACGCACGAGATAGTTCGTTGACGGCTTTAGGCCGTAAAATGAGACGCTCCATTCCCACTTGTTGTAAACCCACTCGACTTCACCACCTGGATGCGGGGAGATGGTGATCTTGTCTTTGAGCGAGTCTAGGTCCATGGGCGAGTTGAACATGATCGTCACGCGGCGAGAGAAATACTCTTGCGTGCCGTTATCGTCCGGGACGGTGCCGCGCACTCCTGGGGGCAGCATGGACGTGAAGTACCAATCGAGACCCTCAGCTAGTTGTCCGCCCCATTGGTCTTCGGTCTGCGTGGAAAGCGTCATGTGATAGCCAGTGCCCAGGGCGAAGTTCTCGATGGGAGTGATAGTAACGACTTTACTTTCATCATCCCACTCGAATTCCACGGCGATGCTTGCCCCGTTATCATCTTCCACTGAAAAGTTGGCTTCCACGCTGGCGGTATTCATCGGCTGGAAGAAAAAGAGCGAAAAGGTTTGCTCTAGGGGTACATCTGTAAGCCCATCTTCAGGATTCCAGAGCCAATCGGTTAGATACAGGTCATCAATGCGCGGGGCATCAGTGGTAAACGTCCAATCGTAGCTCTCTTCCAGGGCTATGCCGTTGATGTCACTGAACCCGGCGGGAATGCTGACGGTGTAGGTGGTAGAACTGCGCAAGCTCTCCTCGGGTTGGAATACATACACCGCAGTGTTGATCCACTCGCCTTGCCCGTTAACCTCGGGAGAAATTTCGATTGGGCTGGGCAGACCGGCTGACTCTTCAGCGGTTTGCAGCGCGACGACCGGGTGATTGAACGCTACGGTGATGATGGCGCTGTTCTCAACTTCAGTGGACCAATTGGCAGGGAAAACCTGGCTGATTTTCAATTCCCCTTGTGTGCTAAAAATGAACGTCTCACGCTCAGTCAGCGCAACACCTTCAGCGCTGGTTGCCAGGGTACTCAGCGTGGCCGTGTAACCTATACCGGGTTCCAGGCTTAGCGTTGGAGTGAAGCGCAGCGTGTCGTCCTGGGGCCAACTGAGATCGCCATCTATCGACTCTCCGTCCGGACCAATGATTTCCCAGGCACCCGCGGTGGCATCCTGATCCATGGCCTGGTCGAAAATAATCTCGATGCTGCCATCCAGGGACATTTCTTGCCCTCCGGAGGGGTTTGTATGAATAATGTTTGGTGCTAGGGGGTCACCTTCATCGGCGGCCTCAAATGATGCCGTTGGCGTAGCCTCGTCAGGTGTAGGCGCTGGCGCACCGCATCCCGGTATCGAAATGAGCGCGATAATAATGAGCAAAATGAAAATCGACTTGGTTTTCATTGGAGCCTCCCTAAACAGTATAAATTTTCTCCCACCAAAAAGCAATCCCCCAATCATCCTGATTTAATTTTCTTCCAGCAATAGTTCTAAACGATGGATATGTGCCGTCAGCGGATCGATGTCTAAGGCTTTTAGCACTTCGTCGGGGCGACCCGTGGCCCCAGGCAGCGCGCTCAGGTGCATATGCAGCTTATCATCGCCATCGTAATCCAAATCTAAAATCAAGGGGCGCAGATCATATTCCCTGATCTTTTTCTTCACCCGCCGCTGTCGGATGATGTTGGATTGAGAAAGCAGGTCCACTATTCGATCGCCAAGGTCTGGGATTGGCTGGGATAATAGCACAGAATATTTTGTGGATTGGATCAGAGTCTGTAGCTTGGGGTAGCGCAACTCTGTCTCTTCGATATTCCTAATTTGTAAGCCGGGCGGCAGGGCGGGGGTCAGTGTTGATTCGATTTCCCCAAGGGGAACTTGTTCTTCGAGCCAGACCTCGATCATCTCGTCCTGGCTGGTAAAGCCCAATGGTAAGGCAGCCCCCAGATTGATCTTGGGATGGGGGTTGAATCCCTGGCTGTAAGCTAAGGGGAGCTGCGCCCTGCGAAGGGTACGCTCCCAGGTGCGCTGCATATCCAGGTGGCTGGTGTAGCGCATGGCCTCGGTTTTTGCGAAAGTTATCTTCAATCTCATGATTATCTGCTATCCGCTCACCGCTATCTGCTCATCGCTTATAACTTGGACGCGTTTGTTCTTCACCTCAGGGCACTGCCAAACATCTCCAGGGTTTTCGCGCCGCAGACCGGCAAAGGTGGGCAGAATGCCGCAGGCGAAACACTGCTCGCGACAGTCGATGCGTGTGCGGCCCTCCAGGCTCCATAAATAATCTTGCGTCAAGAACTTCTTGCGTAGGGTCGTGCTAAGATGCTCCCATGGGAACACCTCGTCTACCGGTCGCTGACGATGGGTATAGAAGGCAGGATCAAGGCCCACAGATTCGAAGGCGTCCATCCAGGCTTTGTAGTTGAAGTGCTCACCCCAGGCATCGAACTTTGCGCCCCCTTTCCAGGCCTGATAGACCACTTCAGCCATGTGGCGATCGCCGCGTGATAACCAGGCTTCCAGTTGAGTTTCATAGGGGTTGTTCCAATTGAGTTTCAAACCGCGCCCGCGCAATTCTTCTTTGAGTAAATCTTGTTTGGCTTTGATCTGTTCGATGGAGTCACATGGCACCCATTGGAAGGGGGTGTGCGGTTTGGGGACGAAAGTGCTCACTCCGGCGTTGACCTTTGCACGGCCGCCGATAACCTTGCGCCCCTCGGCGACGACTGCTTTGCACAGGTCAGCGATGGCTTGTACATCTTCTAGCGTCTCCGAAGGGTGGCCGATCATGAAATACAGCTTGATCGTTGTCCAGCCTCGGGAATAAATCTCTCGGGCAGTCTCCAAAAGCTGCTCAGTGCTGACTGGCTTATTGATGATCTTGCGCATTTTTTCGGTGGCTGCTTCCGGGGCTAGTGTGAAGCCGCCTTTGCGGCCGCCCTTGAGGGCGTCCATCAAATCTACCGAGACGCTCTCGATACGTAAGGAAGGCAGCGATACTGAAAGATGTTCCTCGCCGAAGCGCTCGTGTACCTTGTTGACCAACTCGACAACATGCGTATAGTCACTAGATGATAAGGAGAGCAGGCCGATCTCTTCGAAGCCGGTATGACGGATGGTATCTTCAATAGCCTCGATGACCTTATCGACAGTACGCTCGCGCACTGGCCTGGTAACAATACCGGCATGGCAAAAACGACAGCCGCGCGTGCAGCCGCGCATAATCTCAATGGGGGCGCGGTTGTGCACTGTGTCAACATAGGGCACAATGAAACGCGTCGTGGGCGGGGGTAAGGTCGCCTCGATGCGCTTGTCAATGGGTAGTGAAGCATCTTCGAAAAGTTTTTCTATCGTAGCAAAGGTTCCATCATCATGATAATGAGCTTCGTATAGAGATGGAACATACACGCCCCAAATCTTGGAAAGCTCACGAAGAATTTCTTTCCGCTCACCGCTTCCCCCTACCCGCTTGTGCGTTTGAACGACATCCACGATTTCTTGAATGGCTCCTTCGCCTTCCCCGATCACAAAGGCATCGATAAAGGGATGCATCGGCTCGGGGTTGAAGGTGCTGTGCCCCCCGGCAATCACCAGCGGATGTTCAGGGCCGCGCTCCGCGCTGAACAGCGGAATCCCTGCCAGGTCTAGTGCGTTGAGTGTGCTGGTGTAGAGGGTCTCGTAGGGCAGTGATACGCCAATGATATCGAAATCCGTGAGGGGGTGCTTGGTTTCCAGCGAGTAGAGTGGAATCCCATTCTCGCGCATGGCGGCTTCCATGTCCGTCCAGGGCACGTAGGCGCGCTCGGCCAGCACATCTTCACGCTGGTTGAGCAGATCATAGAGGATCGCCACCCCCAGGTTGGACATACCCAGGTCGTAGATGTCTGGGAAAACAAGTGCGACTTTCGTCGCAATTTTGTCCCAATCCTTGACTACCTGGTTGAGTTCGCCGCCAGTGTAGCGACCAGGTTTTTGCACTGTAGGTAGAACACGCTCCAGGCGTGATTGAATTTCTTTGGGGGTCAACATAGCGGGGGGATTATACCATTTGAGAAGATATTCGGAGAAGGATAATCCGAATAAGGGTAATTCATTGATTCGAAAGCGTTAATGCAAAAACCGGGCTTTTGCGTATCACTCCAGTTGAAGGGACGAAAAACCCGGTACATATTAAGATTTCCGAAGTCTCTCAGACTTCGGAAGTCTTAGTTCTTTAGTTCTATTCAAACACCCATTCGTCAATGGCGCGGCCCCACTCAACTAGCTCGCTTTCGTCGAACCATAGTGCGACTTCTGCCTCGCCATTCTCGACGCTGTCAGAAGCATGAGTCAGGTTACGGCCGACTTCCAGGCCGAAGTCATGGCGCACGGAGCCGGGGGCGGCCTCTGTGGGGCGAGTAGCACCCATGGTTTGGCGCACAGCGGCAACGGCGTTGGGGCCTGTCCATACCATGGCCATCACGGGGGCTGATGTGATGTACTTGATCAGCGGCTCATAGAAGGGCTTGCCCTTGTGGATGCCGTAGTGAGTCTCAGCTAATTCCATGCTGACTTGCATGAACTTGGCAGCAGCAAGTTTCAAACCGCGGCGCTCTAAGCGGGCGATCACTTCGCCGATCAGGCCACGCTGTACGCCGTCAGGTTTTACCATTACGAATGTTTTTTCCATGATTTTCTCCAATAGTATTTTGCTATTCAACCGTAGAGACGCAGCACGCTGCGTCTCTACAGAGATTTGCATTCTTATTTTTGCAGGATTTTACCAGATCAACGATCTTATTGCAGCAATTGCTCCACCTTGGAGTAGGTATCCAGCGCCTCTTGCAGCCTGTCTGCGCGCATATATGCGTCGCCCAGGATCTGCAATATTTCAGGATCATCCGGCTTGGCTTGATCCGCGGCTTCAAGATCTGTGATGATCTCGTCGATGCGCTTGCCTTTCTTGATCAGTTGATCGTATTCTTGCATTGCCCCGGAAATATCACCCTTGGCGAGTCTCTCCTGGGCGCCAATTTGTATTGCGTGATGTTCGTCCTCGGCATCTTCAGGTGCGACTGTGGGGATAGCTACGGGAGTGGGTGTTTCTGCTTCGGGCTCTGCGGGCAGTGCTTCGGTTGGTGCGGTAGGGCTAACAGGCTCTTCGCCTTTTGCAACCGGCTTGACTTCCACCAATTCCTTTAAGCCATCGATGGTATCTGCATCAATACCTAAAACTAGCAAATCGTCCAGTTTATCAAATGCTCCGTGTTCTTCGCGATGGCTGAAGACAGCTTGCGCTCGGCGGAATCCCATCCCTGGCAGTCGTTCTAGTTCGATCAAGGATGCTTGATTGAGATCAAGCATTTCTTGTGGGGCTGTGGTGACAGGCTCGGCATCGACAGGTTCAGCAACAACGGGTTCGGCCTCGGCAGGTGGCTGCGCTTCCGATGGACGCCAGGTGTATTCATCTTCTTTAGGCTGATCAACAGCTTCAGCTGGTTCGGGTTGGGCTGTTTCTGGTTGAGTTGTTTCGTCATCGAATTCTTGCAGCCAATCGGGCAGGGGCTCTTCATCGGCTACTGCCTCGGAGACCTCGGCATCCTCAACCACGGCTTCGGCATCTGCGAAGATGTCATCTATGGGTTCAGGTTCTGCTTGCGCCTCGGGTTCGGCAGGCGTTTCGACCGTATCGGCAGTCTCGAATGATGGAACTTCTTTGCCAAATTCGCGGATCCAAGTAGCATCCTCTGCCTCTGCGGCATCCTCAACATCCGGTGAAACATCCTTCAACCAATCCGGCAGACCTTCGCTATCCTCGATCGGCTCTACGGTTGGTTCACTAACCGGCGCTTCTGATACCACATCCTCGCCTTGGTCGGCAGCGATAATCGTTGGAGCATCACTGAGGGCGTCCTTCAGCCATTCAGGAGTATCGTCGGGTTTCTCAGAAGGTTCTGCTTCAATAAGGTCTTCAGTATCAGCAGGGTCTGCTTCGACCAGCTCTTCCGCGCCTTCTAGCCCTTGGGCATCAATATCCTCAGCTACAGGTTCAGGTTTGGGTTCTACATCAACCGGATCCGTCGGAACGGTTTCTTCTGCAACTGGCTCTTCCTGTTCATCGGTAGCAGCGGGCGCAAAAGCGCCATCCTGGAGCCATTCAGGGATATCTTCTGGGGTTACTTCGCCAGTGACGGCTTCGGGTTCAGCTTCTACCGGTTCGGCGTCATCCAGTATATCAAGTTTTGCTGGTTCTTCGGTAGGAACAGCATCTTCGGCATCATCGGCTGCGGTGTCATGTACCCAGTCGGGTGGTGCATCGGGGCGTTCATCGGGACTGGTGATCAATTCATCTTCTGAGACACCCTTTTTTGCCGCGAGACCTTCCAACCAGGCCATAGCTGCGTCGGGATCTTCGAAATCAGGGACTTCTGTCGGTTCGGCTGCGACTTCATCAGCTGGAGCGACCACCTCGGGGGTGGCCTCCTCAGGAGTAGCATCTACGGGAGAAGGTTGCTCATCTGTTATGGCTTCATCTTGGTCAAGCTCTTTCAGCCAATCAGGGGTATCATCGGCAACGGCTGCTTCCATCGTGGGTTCAGCCTCTGCGGGTTCGACATCCGCGGGTTCAGCCTCAGGAGCAGATACGGGCTGTTCTTCTGGTTGCGACAACAATTCTTCGTCAAGAACGTCTGGCTGCGATGCCAGATCGTCCAGCCAGGCCATGGCTGCGTCGGCGTCTTCGAATTCTGCAGCGGGCTCACCTGCGGTGTCGGCGGGTTTCTCATCGCTGGGAGGTGCCAGCCACTCAGGGAATGCCTCGTCAGTTTCTGCGGGTGTTTCTGCTTCTGCGGGCACATCAATAGGTTCTTCAAGGGAAGTCGGTTCTGTTGCGATTTCTGCCTGGGCATCCGCGGCCCCAGGTGAGGAAATCCATTCGGGGAATTCCTGTTCGGGCTCAACGGCAGCATCGAGATCATCAAAGCTAGGTAGAGTTCTCTCTTCGCTCTCTTCCTTTTCGAGAGCCGCGGCCGCGGCTGTTCTCATCATGTCAGGTGTGACAGAGGTATCTTTTTCATCAAGGGGTTCACCCTCGCTGATCTCTGCTAACCAATCAGGTGCTTCGACAGCCTGGGGTTGTGGCTCTGCCTCGCCTTCGTCGGCCAACGATGCTTCGGCGAGATCGTCCAGCCAATCAGGTACATCTGCTGCCTGAGCTTCTGCTTCTGTAGGCGTTTCTATGGGTTCTGGAGTTGCAGCTTCTGGGGCGGCGGCTTCTTCTGTTTCATCGAGTGATTTCAGCCAATCGGGGATATCGGCTACCCCACCAGCTTCTGCTGGCACCTCTGCTTCAGCAGAGACGTCAGCTTCTGCTGGGTCTTCTATCTCCACTGCTGCTTCGGCCTCCGCTTCTGCTCTGGCCTCTGACGGTAATTCGACTTCCTCATAGATATCAGCCGGGAAGATGGTTTCTTCGGCCTCGACTTCCTCGGCCTCGACCTTCTCGGCCGCGGCGGGCATGACATCCTTGGTTTCACTCTCTACGGTTTTTAGCCAATCCGGAATATCATCGGCTTCCGAAATTGTGTCAGGTTCTGGCGCCAATTCTTCAGGAACTTCGTCAGGTTCAGGTTGTGTAGCCTCTGCAGGTGCAGCTTCTTCTTCGCCTTCGAGTGATTGCAGCCAATCGGGAATATCACCCTCAGGTGATGCTGCATCTACAGGCGCTTCTACCTCAATCTCATCGGCGGGTTCTTCTGCCTTTTCGGCTTCGACATCTTTTAGCCAATCGAGATCATCTGCAGTATCGTCTTCGGGTTGAGACTCCGTAGAAAGGGGTTGCTCTGCTTGGGGTTCGGCAGCGACGTCAGGCTCAGCGCTCTTTAGCCAATCGGGAATATCATCCGCTGCTGGAGGCTCTGCGGCTGGCGCTGGTTCTGATGCCACCTCATCTGTTGGTTCTTCAGCATATGCACCATCTAGATCTTTGAGCCAATCGAGATCGCCTTCGGCAACGGCTTCGGTTTCTGGTTCACCTGAAACAACCGGTTCAGGTTGGGTCTCGGCGGCAGCATCTGGCTCCGGGCTCTTCAGCCAGTCTGGAATATCATCTGCATCTGCTTCCGCTGGGGCTTCGGGTTGTGGTTGTGGCGGTTCGTCTTCTTCCGCTTTTTCCATTCCGAGGCCTACCAAGAAATCTGTTACTCCAGTGGATTCGGCATCTTGACTCTCTTCACCAGGAGTTACTTCATCAACGCCCTTTAGCCAATCGGGGATATCATCCGCTGCTTGGGGCGCTGCCGCGACAGGTGTAGGTTCCTCATCACCCGCATCTAACCAATCAGGGAGTGCTTCTTCAGCTTGTGGGCTGGGTTCTTCGACTTCCCTTTGGGGATCAGGCGCCTCTTTTTCTTCAGTTGTCATCCAGTCAGGAATTTCTTGTTCCTGGCCCGGTAAGGACGGTTCTAGACTGTCTTCATCTCCCTCGATGGATTTCATCCAGTCAGGTGTATCACTTGCTACTGGTTCTTTATCATCTTCATCGAAAAGCGATCCCATATCGAAACTGTCGCCATCGGGTTGTGCTGCAGCCGCGCTGGCCGTAGCGGGTGCCATATCTTTGACCCAGTCTGGCAAGTCAGCCTCGATAGCAGAATCGGGTACGCCCTCAGGTTGGTCGTCAAATGTCAGGGGCGAAGGGCCTTCTTCGACTTCCCCCGAGGAGGGTTCCCAGCCAGCGTCTTTCATCCATTCGGGAATTTCTTCTTCACTTGCTGGAGTCAAATCAGCAGGCTCTTCGGAAACTGGAGAATCCTCGGAAGCAGCAGAAAGCCAATCGGGAATCCCAGCCTCGCGTGAGTCTGGTTCGTCTATTTCAACGCCCAAAGATGAAGCCCATTCGGGTTGTTGATCCGGCGCGCTCGGGGTTACAGATACTCCCCAGTCCATCCGATCAATGGTCACGGCTTGTTCGGGTACGTCATCGGCAGTGGGCGCGTGGGAAGAGATATGCGCTTCATAGGGATCAAGTGCGTGAACGCGCTGTAAGTATGCTTTGCTTTCGTCTTCTCGTTCGGTTCCCTGAAGTAGATTGCCAAGCAGCCGATTTGCTGGAAGACAGAAGGGTAAGTTTTTAAGTACGAGACTGCAGGTTTCGATGGCTTTTACATTCTCACCGACCTTGGCGTACATTTCAGCCAGGAGAACCTGGAGATCAGATCGATCGGGCTCATCGGCAAGGGCGGCGCGTAATTCGGCAATGGCTTGTTCATAGTGATCTCCTTTGGCATATGTGCGGGCAAGGGCGCCCCGGGTGAGACGAGCTTTCGATGGCTCCATGCCATCTCGTTTTCCGTACAACCGGCGAACTTCTCCTTGAATGGCTGGATTATAGGGCTGAACCTCGAAGGCGCGTTCCATGTGCCATAGGGATGTGTCTATGTTTTCTTCGTCCTCGCGTATAATGCTCATACCAACATGTGAGACAAAATCATCGGGAATGGCGGATAGAACCCTTTGAAAGATATCAGCGGCGCTCCCGTATCTTTGAGCTTCAAGAAAGGCTTTACCTAAAAGCCGGTACGTATCGATGTGTTTAGGAAATACCTTAAGAACGTGACGACAATGTTGGACAGCCTCGTCGGTCTGGCCTTCTTCGATGGCATCCTCGATTTCACGTAAATATATTCGTAGAGGGACTTTCGCCATAAGACAACCCTCCCCTTTCACAAAAGGGCTAACAAATCTCGGTTTTTTGGTCGTATCTATCTACTAGCTTGTCAAGCATGATAAGATGGGTATAGTCGTTTCAATTTGATACG
>CAZLNX010000092.1:0-18146 GCA_964560795.1 uncultured Anaerolineales bacterium
TTTGTTTTTCGTTAGCCCTTTATTTGATTTTCATGGCTTGGTAGTTACCAATAAATTTTAGTAGGACACTTTGATGCCGAAAAACCCCACACGCTCTTTTCATTTAGTTGAACGTATTATGCCCTGGATGGTGTTGGCTATCCTAAGTATTTACACATATGCGAACTTCACTCAGCGACCTTATGCTGGGTTCGAGATGACAAATGGGGAGGTTATTCAAGTTACAGTTGACGCCTCGGATATAGCACTTCAAGTCGGAGATCGGGTAATCCGTGTGGGCGATATCCCCATCGAACATTTCCTACGTAATTTGCGTTTGCCCCTTATCGATGGTGCAAAGCCTAGCCAGCACATTCCCCTGTTGGTTGAGCGCGGCGACCAAACTCTGACCATCGACCTGGTTTATCCCGGCCCAGACCAAATCCAATTTCTCGACCGCCTAAATAGCCAGTGGTGGTTACCCTATATCTTCTGGATGGCCGGCACAGCAGCATTATTCTTCATCCGCCCCAAAGATACCCGGTGGAAACTGCTCATTGCTTTTAATTTTCTAACCGCCATCTGGTTAGTAACCGGAAGTGGACCATCCAAATGGCATCTTTGGGAAAGCGCCATCGTTATGCGTATGGCCATCTGGTTGTGCATCCCGGTTTATTTGCACTTCCATTGGTTGTTTCCACGCCCCCTCAAACGTGTACCAAAGGCTATCTGGGGCAGTATGTATGCCATCTGCACCACTTTGGCTCTAGCGCAGTGGTTCGAGTTTCTACCAGTCTCCAGCTACTTGACTGGACTCCAGATTGCATTGTTGGGCAGCATCCTGATATTAGTTGCCCACGCCATCTTCCAAAAAGAAGATCGAAAAGATATTGGATGGTTAGTGCTGGTGGCATCGCTGATCTTGATTCCAATCATTGGAAGCATCATCTTAAATGCCATTGGAACTACCCATGCAGCCTTTATAAGGGGGGGGAGCTTGCTGGCACTGCCCGCTTTGCCAGGAGCGTATTTTTTCGTGGCCTATCTCCGCCAGATGCCTTCAAAGCGCTCCACAAGGCGCTGGTTTCTGCTGTATCTTGTTATCATCTTGGTTGGAACACTAACTATAATCAGCCTGTCGGTGCTTGATTTTCAAGGGAACTTATTTGAGTCCACTTTCGGCATCGGAGTGGCGATGATTGTGCTAGGGGGGTTCATCAGTATGGTCAGTTTTACGCCCTTCGTAGCCCTACCCGCTTTGGCACATACTCAAACGCCGTACTCAACTGATGATATCGAAATCCGCGCCAACCGGTTGCTCTCCATGCTTCTGATTATTGTCATCATCGCCGTCACATTCGGGTTGCTCATTCTGGTATTGAGCTCCTGGCTGAATTTTCCTGGCGCGCCAGTGATTGTAGGCATCCTTGCTGCAGTCACAGCGAGTCTACTAGCAATCTTCGTCTATCCTTCTCTGGAGCGCTTTGTGGACCACAAAATCCTGGGGATCCCCCTGCCCCAAAAACAGTTGGGAAAAATTTATATCGAGCGCATTACAACAAGTCTCACCCAGAAGAATCTATCCCATCTCATCCAGGAAGAGTTGCTGCCTAGCCTTTTAGTACGCCAATCAGCCCTGCTACGCGTCGAAAACCAAAGCCTGAAACCTCTCTACCTGATGGGCGTAGAAGATTGTCAGCTGCCCAATCATCCAGAACTCTCCAGGCTGATCGACGAAGCTAACATGTACCGCCCTGTGCAAGATGATGACCCTTTCCCTTGGATACGCCTGATCCTGCCGCTGACCGCTGATGGGAAACTGCGCGGCTTTTGGCTGCTGGGCCGCCGCGATCCGGACGATTATTACGCACCAGGGGATATCGACATGCTCGCAACGATCGCCAACCAGACCGCCATCGCCCTGGTCAACATCGAGCAGGCCGATCGTCTGCGTGCCTTATATCAAGCGAATATCGAGCGGCATGAAGAGGAACGCGCTAGCCTGGCCCGCAACCTGCACGACGATGTACTCAACCAATTGGCCGCTATGGTGATCGAAGATGGACGACAACGAAACGGCAACCTAATCTCCGATTACCAGAGCCTATCAGAGAATATCCGTCAGATGATCAGCAACCTGAGACCGGCGATGTTGATCTACGGCCTTGTGCCCGCTTTAGATGAATTATCTGATGATCTTTCCCAACGATCAGAGGATCTTGAGATTGAGCTTGACATCTCCCCCAAGGATGGCCGCTACGATCCGATGATCGAAGCCCATCTTTACCGCATCGTTCAGCAAGCTGCTGAGAACGCCCTGCGTCACGCTCAGGCCAGCCGGTTGCGCATTCATGGCCGATGTGCGGCGGAAGGGGTCCAGTTGATTGTAGAAGATGATGGGATTGGTTTCGAGGGCACGCTGAATTTCAATCAACTTCTGGCCGACAGACACTTCGGCCTGGCTGGGATGCACGAG
Organism: uncultured Anaerolineales bacterium; assembly: GCA_964560795.1. GTDB lineage: Bacteria > Chloroflexota > Anaerolineae > Anaerolineales > UBA11858 > NIOZ-UU35. Next base: position 2,456 of record CAZLNX010000092.1, read on the forward strand.
CGTGCCGGGATCGTCGGAGGGGAGTTGAGCATAATGAGTGCCCCTGGGAAAGGTACGAAAGCAGAAATCAACTGGACACCGCCGAATTAAAAAATACCTGCCGCAGAGTGAGGGGGGCACCCTGAAGCAGGTAACCATATTATTGCCAATTACAGCCTCAAAGTCAAGGGTTTTACAAAAATTTTAAGATTTTTATCATTGTTGTATTAATATTTCGGGATTATCACGCAGTATTTGTCGAAGGGTTTTCCAGAAATCGCCGGGGGAGGCCATCGAATAGATGTGGGCGGGGCTTCAACCCGCGTTATAATAATCCTCTGGAGAATTATTATGGAAGAACGTTTACAAAAAATTATGGCACGTGCAGGGGTAGCTTCACGGAGAGCTAGCGAAAAACTTATCGAACAAGGATTGGTAACCGTCAACGGGCAGAGAGCCACCCTGGGCATGAAAGCTGACCCCAACACGGATATTATCGAGGTAAAAGGAGAACGCATCAGCGCGGCAGAACCTTTAGTTTATATCGCCCTGAACAAACCCCGCGGCGTGATCTCCGCAGCCAAATCCCCCGATCCACGACCAACTGTGCTTGACCTGGTCAATCATAAGGCAAGACTTTACCCAGTGGGCAGATTAGATATCGAAAGCGAAGGCCTGATCCTACTCACCAATGATGGCACCCTGGCCCAACGATTGACGCATCCCCGCTACGGGCACGAGAAGGAATATGCCGTTTTGGTTGCGCAACGACCCGATGAAAAACAGCTCACCGCCTGGCGCATTGGTGTCGTTCTAGAGGATGGCTACCGGACAAAACCTGTCAAAGTGCGAATTACCGGGACGAAAGGTAAAGGTGCGTGGTTGAAAGTGATTATGAAAGAGGGGCGTAAACGTCAGATCCGTGAGATGGGAAGACTCACCGGCTTACCTATTGTCAAGATCACTCGTACGCGCATTGGCAGCCTGCGTTTGGGAAATTTAAAACCCCGCCAATGGCGTCATCTGACCCCAGACGAAATCGCAGAACTCAAGAAATAAGCTAACGAAACCTGTCATATTTTCCTGATTGTAACGTTTTTAATCTCAGGACAGCCGCATTGCCAGCGCGCCGAATAGTCTTTGATGAATTCCACAAACAAACTCTTCGCTAAAGACCCTGCAACGCTGCAAGATGCGGAGACTTTCCGTGCTTTTTATGAGCAGACTCACTTGATCGTATATCGCTATATCTTTGCGATGTGCAACGGTCCAGCGCAAGATGTTGAAGACCTGACCGCGGACACATATATCAGAGCCTGGAAAGCGCGGCGACGATTTCGGGGCACTCCAGATGCTGCTTTGGGATGGCTGTTGCGCATCGCACGAAATTTGGTGATCGATACGTTCCGTCGAAGCAAAAATCACGGTTATGAGAAGAACATCGATGACCATATCATCCCCTCTCCCAATGCTACCCCCGAGGAAAGAGTTCTGCAAATAGAAAGAGCTAATAATCTTTGGGATGCGCTTGGCAAATTACCTTCTCAGCAACGTGAGATAATCGTTCTCCGCTATTTCTTACATTGGCAGGTAAAAGCTATCGCCTCCTACCTGAAAATGAAGGAAAATACTGTCTCCGTCAATATTCGACGGGCTTTACAAAATATACGCCAGGAGTGGCACAGTTCGAATGAAGTAAGCAGGTGATGATGATGACAGAGAATGAAAAACCATCTCATCAGAACGCAATACCTGATGAAGACGAGATTGGCGCAATTCTTAGCAGAATCCAACTCAAACCTAGCCAGAACTTCCACAAAAGGATGGCAGATCAACCTTGGGTCCAGGAGAGCCATCAATCCCGCGGATTCAGTTTGCATACCCAACGTTTGAGTGTTATTACTGGATTGATCGTCCTTCTCGCAGTCATTTTCAGCCTAGCAACACCTGCGTTAGAGGTAGTCGCTCAAAATCTTCTGCAATTTTTCTTGCCAACGATCGGAGACCAGACAGTATTACAAATCACGCTTGAGGAAACATCTGATCTGCCGAATGACTATACATTGACCATCCCCGAGGCCGAAAGCCTGGCAGGATTCGATGCAAAAATGCCTGCTAAATTACCAATAGGTTATTCAATAAGTGGCGCATTTTATCATCCAGAACGAGATGCGATCGTGCTTAACTTCAAGGCCGATACCACCGGCCATATCCTGCGCATCTTGCAGCGTCCATTGAGTGAAGAATACCAACAGATTGGTGCCAGCGCGATCATAGAAACCATCCAAATTGGTTCATCCACTGGCGAATACGTAACCGGCGCCTGGACGGTTCCTGAGGTAGAATCTGCCTTCGAAAAAACGGAATTTGGTCGAACTATCCCAATTCAAGCAACCTGGGATCCCGAAGCCGAAATTCAAATGCTTCGCTGGGTCGAGAACGAAATGCTATTTGAAATTATCTTTGGCGGTGGCACTCCTAATGCCCCTGGGTATCTGACTAAACTTGATCTAACCGCCCTTGCCAGAAGTATGCATAAATAACCTGACAATTCTCGGCGGATTTCCTTATCCGCCTCACGCAGGGCGGGTGCACTACCCGTCAGAGAAATAATCATATTACATTCTAAAGCCTGTCCTAGGGCAAGCATCCATAGGAGTTTCAATGCAAGCGAAACAAGAAAACAACACATCCTGGCTTGATAAACCCATTCTTACCAAGCTAACCCTAAACTGGGAAACGTTGATCTTTGCCACAATCATTATCCTGGCCTTTGTGACGCGTTTCTATGATTTGGAATCACGCGTCATGAGCCATGATGAGAACTCCCACGTGTACTACTCGTGGCAGCTCTCGCAGGGCGGCGGCTACAGCCATACGCCCATGACCCACGGGCCATATCAATTCCATATCGTAGCATTATCCTATTTCTTGTTTGGCGATAACGATTTTACCGCCCGCATTCCAGCCGCGCTTTTCGGCATCGCCATGATCGTCTTCTTATGGTATTACCGCCGCTATCTCGGCCGCGTGGGGACCATAGTCGCTGCCGGGTTGATGTTGATCTCACCATTCTTGTTATTCTACGCCCGGTATGTGCGTAATGATATCTTTTCAGCCCTATTCGGCGTGATCATGGTGTGGGCTATCTTGCGCTATCTTGAAACCGGTGAAGCCAAATACACCTATTGGCTGACCGCGGTTGCCGTGCTGCATTACACCACCAAAGAAACTTCTTTCATCTACACAGCCCAGGCGCTGCTTTTCTTAGGCTTACTCTTTGTCCATCAGATCACACAGAAACGCTGGGAGCGTCCGGAATATCGCAACATCTTCATCATCGTTTTAGTACTGGCTTTCGTAGCTCTAGCGGCAGCAATCGGGCTTGATAGTTTCATCGAGTCGCCCACTCCTCCAGCCGATGTCACATCTTCAACGCCCCCTCTACACATGCTCATCTCCATCGGGTTGGGCGGACTGGCTTTAATTGGCGCACTGGTTTTAGCAATTTACGGGTTCACCTGGGAGCGTCTACGAGAGAATCGAGCATTCAGCTTGATCCTGCTGCAGCTCACGCTGGTATTGCCGCAGTTGGCTCCATTCCCTGTAAATGCGCTAGGCTGGGATCCACTTGATTACACCTCCGCGGGGATGCTGCGCACAGGTATTTTCATTGGTGTTCTGGGCGCCATTTCTATCGCTGCTGGCATGTTGTGGAACTCGCGCCTATGGCTGATTAACGCAGCAATTTTCTATATCCCCTTCACCATCTTCTACACAACCATCTTCACCAACGGCGCAGGATTTTTCACCGGTATGGTTGGCTCGCTGGGCTACTGGCTCGTGCAGCAGGGCGTCGAACGCGGCAGCCAGCCCTGGTATTACTATCTCTTGATCCAGGTGCCAGTTTATGAATTTCTACCTCTTCTGGGATCGATCCTGGCTGGATATTATTGGATTCGGCTCAAAGGCGAATCTGATCCCGAAGGGGATGATCAACCCAACCTTCAGGTTGAATCGCCCCTTGAAGATGAGATTCCATCCAAGGGTGCACCACTCATTCCGCTGCTAAGTTTTTGGTCAATCACCAGCATCATCGCCTATACCGTTGCCGGAGAAAAAATGCCTTGGCTGACTGTACATATTGCATGGCCGATGATCTTGTTAGCAAGTTGGGGGTTGGGAAAACTGATCGAACGCATCAACTGGGATGGCGTAAAAACCAAACGCGGTTTACTTCTGGTTACCTTGATCGTAGTTTTCCTGGTAAGCCTGACATCGGCAATCGGCATGATCGCGGGAAACAATCCGCCCTTCCAAGGCAAAGAACTGCACCAACTCAACACAACCAACGCCTTTGTGCTGGCTGTGCTGATGAGTATCGTTTGCGTGTACGTCATGAGCAGAGTGATCGCCGATTGGGAGCTCATCCAGATCGGTCGGTTAGCCACACTGACAATCTTCGCCTTCCTGGCATTGATCACCGCGCGGGCAGCATTCCGGGCCGCGTACATCAACTACGACTATCCTACAGAATATCTGGTTTACGCCCACTCGGGTGCAGGGCCTAAGATCGCCTTAAATCAAATCGAAGAGCTTTCGCTGCGCACTACCGATGGGTTGGATATCGTTGTTGCCTATGACGATGAGACAACTTACCCCTACTGGTGGTACCTGCGCAACTACCGCAATCAGAAATACTATGGACCCAATCCCACCCGCGAGCTGCGTGATGCGCCCGTGATTTTGGTTGGCGATAACAATTTCGATAAGATCGAGCCAGTGGTCGGGCAGGCATATCACAAATTCGATTACATCCGCATCTGGTGGCCCAACCAGGATTACTACAACCTGACTTGGGAGCGCATCAAGAACGCGCTATTCGATCCACAACTACGCGGGGCTATCTTCCAAATTTGGTTCAACCGCGATTATTCGCAGTATGCCGAGGTGAAAGGCACCGATATGAGTTTGCCCAACTGGTCGCCATCGGACCGCATGCGTCTGTACGTGCGCAAGGATATCGCTGCCCAGGTATGGAATTTCGGCTCGGTACCCGTTGATGTAGATGAAATTCTAGCTGACCCCTACGAGGGCAAAGAAATCACTTTGTTGGCTGATAAAAACATCGGAGCCAATGGCACAGAACCCGGCAATTTCGAAAAGCCGCGCGCTGTCGCCCTGGCTCCCAATGGTAGCTTATTTGTCGCCGACACAGGAAATCATCGCATTCAACACCTGAGTTCAGATGGAGAGGTCATAAACACCTGGGGGTACTTCGCCGACAGTTCTCAGACCGACGCGCCTGGCGGCTCTTTCTACGAACCCTGGGGCATCGCCGTTGGTCCTGAAGGCAATGTATACGTCACTGACACTTGGAACCACCGCGTGCAGAAGTTCACCCCTGAGGGAGAATTCATCACGCAATGGGGTTACTTCGGCCAGGCCGAAACAGGCAACGCCTTCTGGGGACCACGCGATATCCTGGTTGACGATACTGGCCGTGTCTTCATCACTGATACGGGCAACAAGCGTGTGGTGGTCTTTAGCAGCGATGGTGATTTCCTGACTGCCTTTGGAAGTGCCGGTCTGCTGGAAGGTCAATTCGATGAGCCCGTTGGTTTGGCCATAGATGCAGATGGACGCATTTATGTTGCCGACACCTGGAACAAGCGCGTGCAAGTGTTCGAGGCTGATGCCAGTGGTTTGCAATTCGAACCCGTCCTGGAATGGGAGATTGTCGGCTGGTACGGCCAATCGCTGGACAATAAACCTTTCATTGCCGTAGACCAGCAAGGCCGCGTCTTTGTCAGCGACCCCGAAAGCTACCGCATATTGGAATTCAACACTCAGGGTGAATTCGTCCGGTACTGGGGCGACTACGGCTCTGGCTTCGATGGATTTAATCTTCCCGGTGGCATGGCAACAAGTGCTGAGGGCGAACTCTGGGTCGCCGATGCAGGCAATCACCGCATTTTGCATTTCACCCTTCCATCAGAGTAACAAAGCACATTTTTAAAACCTTAAATTGCCCCCTGACTTCTTCGAAGAAGTCAGGGGGCTTTCTTTAAAAGCAATCATGCCTGACGATCATGTTTAACGAGTCAGGCACGGCTGCGATAGATCACATCATTCAATCAAGAAATGGTCGTAAGAATTTCGTAATAGTTCATTAAGCGTCTCGTAATTTCTTCAAACTATCATCTCCACCAGTCAAACGAAATTTTTGCATACTGTTGGAGGTAAAACCATGAAAGTTAAATTCACTATTGTTTCGCTATTTCTTTTACTCGCTCTCTTCCTGGCAGCTTGCAGCCCGCAAGCCGCATCACCTGATGTCATGGAAAACAAAGACACATCATCTGAAGTAATGAAAGATGAAGCTATGGAAGATGATGCCATGATGGAAGAAAAAGAAGATGAAGCCATGGAGCACAAGGATGATGATGCTATGGCGGAACACGATGATGAGATGATGGAAGAAGAAAAAGAAGACGAGGCTATGGACGATGCTATGATGGAAAAAGCTGAACTGACACTGAGTTTCGAAGCTTTGCCTGTACTCGGTGAAGGCTACGCTTATGAAGGATGGCTGATTGTTGATGGCGCTCCCTACAGCACCGGTGTATTCACCGTGAACGACGACGGCACCCTCAGCATGACCAGTTTCGAGGTTGATGCAGAAAATTTAAAGAAAGCTGCTGCCTTTGTCCTCACCATTGAGCCTGCTCCCGATTCCGACCCTGCGCCCAGCCCTGTACATATTCTGGCTGGCGATTTTGATGGAAATAGCGCACAACTCACCGCTGGACATGCTGCCGCCCTGGGGAACGATTTCGCGACCGCTGGCGGAGATTTCATTCTCGGTATTCCAACCAGCAATAGCGATGCTGATTCCTACACCAGCGGCATCTGGTTCACCGCCCTGGACCTGCCTGCTTTACCTGATGGATGGGTCTACGAAGGCTGGGTTGTAGGGCCTGAAGGTCCTGTCACAACCGGAACATTTTCCAGCCTATCAGCTGGTGATAGCGACGCGGCCGGTCCGACAGCTGGGCCAAATGCTTCCCCCCCTTTCCCTGGTCAGGATTATCTCAATCCCCCCATCGACCTGACCAGCGGATACGCAGCAGTGATTTCTATCGAGCCGGTTCCAGACGATAGCCCTGCGCCGTTTGTCTTCAAACCATTAGTCAATATGGAAATTACTGATGCCGGTGACCATGTTAAACAAGCATTTACAAATAATGCGCAAAGCTTCCCAATGGGTAGCGCCACTCGCTAAAAAATTAAATAGTTCACTTCAACGCATCTGACGAAATCCTAAACATTGAAGTATAACCAAACACCATCTGTAATGAAAAACTCCCGCCGAGGCGGGAGTTTTTCATAGAAGCTATAGACCCTAAAGGTTTTTGCGCAGCACTCCGAGCGGCGCGAAGGAGCTAACCTTTAGGGTCGACTATTTCGCTACGTCACCAACAAAGCTCTATACTTTCTTCACATAATCTTCATAGTTTCTGCAGATTTGTTTCCTAAAATTTTGGGCATAAGTTTCTATAAAGGAGAAAACGCTTATGTTCAAAAAGACAATCAACAAGCTTTGGCTTGATCTCGTTATCGGAATAGGATATATTGCAGCCCTTGCTACTGGGGATGAGTTTGCCGAATATGGCATTGCCAGCGGAGTTGCCATCCATGAGTGGACCAGCCTGATTGTAGGTGCTCTCTTTGCCCTGCACGTTGTTGTGCATTGGAAATGGATCGTCAATGTAACGAAACGAATCTTCAAGAAAACGCCTCATAAAACGCGTATCAACTACTTGCTCAATGCGATGCTTCTATTCGCTGTAGGGCTTACAGGTGTAAGTGGAATTCTGATTTCGAGCACACTCAACATCTTCCCCGAATCTTCACTTTTGACCAATTTACATCATCTCTCCACGAACCTTTCTACACTGCTAGTTGTCAGCCACGTGCTATACCATTGGAAATGGATTCTCAATGCTGTGAAACGATACATATTCAAAATTGCTCCAGGCAAATCCAATTTGAAAAAATTACCTGGTCTCGGTGTCGCTCAAATTGAAAAGGCCTAAACCCGGAAAAAATAGCATTTTACATAACCCAATATACATCGATCTCCAACAAAAGTTGGAGATCGATGCTTTTCCATACTTGAAATCAATGTCAGATCAGCAAGGGGGAAATTATTCGATCAATTCATCCAGTATTTGTTTTTTTGTCAAATATTGATTCTTTAATACTTTTGTAAGAACCCACTGCTACAATAATTACAGTTAGCAAAAGAAAAGCATCTAATTGAGATACTTATGAACAAAACAACTACCATTCTCGTCGTTGATGACGAAGATACCATCCGCGAAGTCGTGAGCCGCTATTTGGAACGCGAGGGATTCGTCGTGCGCGAGGCTGCTGATGGCTACGAAGCTTTGGATGCCATTCAAGAAAACCCACCCGACCTGATCGTCCTCGACCTGATGCTCCCGGGTATTGACGGCTTAACCATAACCCAGCACATCCGTCAGGATCGTCAAATCCCCATTATTATGCTGACAGCCAAAGGGGAAGCCAACGATCGCATCCGCGGCCTAGATCTGGGGGCAGACGATTACATCACCAAGCCCTTTAGCCCTCAAGAAGTAGTTTCGCGCGTCCGGGCTGTGCTCAGGCGTGTTAATGGAACAACAGCATCTGCCACGCTAGGCCCCCTAGAATTCGAACGACTTTCCATTGATCCAGTTTCACGCACCGTCAAAGTGGAAGACCAATCCATCTCCCTAACAGCAAAAGAATTCGATCTGCTGTGGTACTTCGCTCAACATCCCGAGCAGGTGTTTTCTCGCACGCAGCTTTTGGCCAATGTTTGGGGCGACGAGCTCTATACGGATCCATCCACTGTGACAGTCCATATTCGGCGCTTGCGAGAAAAGATCGAAGCCGACTCAGGGAAACCCGCCCACATATTAACGGTATGGGGCGTGGGATACAAATTCGTCGGAGATGGATAGTGAGATGAATATTACAAAGAACCAGTCTGCCCGTCGATCTCGCACCTTTACATATCTGCTTGGTATAGTGTTCATCTTGCTGATCACAGTAATCCTGATCGAATTAGTCATGAGTCCACCACCAGGAGATTTGCTGTACCTGGCTCTCTACCTCAGCCTGACCAGCCTGGGTTCAGCCGTCTTTGGCTTTACGTCACACAAGTTGGGATGGTGGCGGCGGCTGCCGCGCATTAGCTATGCCATGATATTGGGATATGTGCTTGCAGGGGGATTAACTCTCTTCAACGTCTGGATTACAGCACGCCTGATGTTTATCAATCAGCACGACCTGGCTCTCGCAACGCTGCTGCTTCTTTTCGCTGGCGGGATTTCGATCGCTTTTGGATATTTTATTTCCAACACTATCAGTCAGACTTTGGAGAATCTAGTACAAGGCGCTCAGCAGCTAAGCCAGGGAGATTTCTCCACGCGCGTGCCAGTTCATGGGGAAAACGAGATCGCCCTACTTTCGGCGGCGTTCAACGAGATGGCTGCTAAATTGGAGCATGCCGCAGAAAATGAGCGCGCCTTGGATGAAGCCCGGCGCAATCTGGTAGCCTGGGCTTCTCACGATTTACGCACCCCCCTAACATCCCTACGAGTAATGGTAGACGCTATGGCCGATGGCATTGTCGATGATCCAGAGACAATCTCACGCTATCTACGGCAAAGTCAGAATGAGATTGTGCGCATGACAAATCTCTTAGATGATCTCTTCGAACTGGCACAATTAGATGCAGGTTATCAGGAGCTGAAATTTGAGTGGATCAATCTCTCCGATTTGATTTCTGACACCCTGGAGAGTTTCGCTGCTCGAGCCGCGGCACAATCTGTAACCTTAGAGGGTTCTGTGGACCCTGAGGTTGATCCTGTCTGGGCAGCCCCGGATAAACTCAGCCGCATCCTCGATAATTTACTCAGCAATGCATTGCGCCATACCCCTGAAAACGGATCAATTCAATTGCAAGCTGACATTTACGATAACAAAATCCGCGTACTGGTGAAAGATTCTGGTAACGGGATCTCACCTAAAGACCTGCCTCACATATTCGACCGCTTCTACCGCGGCGAAAAGAGTCGTTCTAGAGAAACCGAGGAAATTGGCGGTGTTGGGCTTGGCTTGACGATCGTCAAAGGTCTGGTTGAAGCACACGGCGGAGAGATTCAAGTTGAGAGTAAAGCAGGCGAAGGGACCAAATTCTGGTTCACTTTGCCAAAAAAATATTCCGAATAACAGATTCGCTTTGCAACTTTATAGGTAAAACATGAAAAAGATATTAATTATTTTCGCCGGAACGCTCCTCAGCGTGCTCGTTATATATGCTGGTTGGTGGCTACTATCACCCCTATTTATCAATCAATCGGTCCAGGAAGAATTTCCTTCGGGATTACCCAACCAGAGTGAACTGGCCAATCTATTACCCGATGAAGCTGAGAAGATACTCGAAGATGCGATGGAAGTGATCGATGAAGAATATGTCAAAAGCTTACCCTCTGACGAGGCAACTGCTCTCGAAAATGAAATTTTGACTATCGCAAAGATGGCGCCCGATCACCCTATGGAAGAAGAGATGCCCGAAGCAGATACCGAATCTGAATGGGCACTCATAACGCAAGGGCAATTCCAGGATGCCGATAATCTCCATAAAGGTTCTGGGAGTGCCAACATATTCCAAAATGGCGATCAACGCGTCTTGCGTTTTGAAGATTTCGAAGTGACAAACGGCCCAGATCTTCATGTTTTGCTTGTAGAGAATATCGCTGCTACAAATCATGATGCAATCGGCGAGTATGTCGATCTGGGTTCGTTAAAAGGTAATCGAGGTAGCCAAAACTATGAAATTGGCACCAACATTGATCTAGCAAAATATGAGGGTGTAATGATCTATTGTGCCCCCTTTCATGTCGTTTTTGCAATTGCGCCTCTTGGAAACTAAAGTATCCAAGACATTTCTCTGATAACTCTATTTTTTACAGGTAACATGATGAAATACTGGTATTTTATAACGCTTACACTTGTTTTATTAGGGCTGAGTTTGGCTTTTGGTGGTTGTACGCCTTCTGAGTCTAGCCAAATAGCAACTGAGACTACGCCAACAGCATCCAACGAAAATGCTGAGAATAGTAGTCTCACTCCTACTTCTCGCGCACAGCTCACAACCCTAGAAGCTGGGGATTCCATCTCAGACGAAGAAGCCATCCGGCTGATGTACCAACTCTCCACCAGTTCCGAACCAAAATTCCAGGAAGCCGTTGATACGATCTTGGCCGCAAATGATGAACGCTTTATTGCTGTCTTCATTGAATTGTTCCGTGCAAATCAGCTTGCTTTACTGCAAAGCACAAATTTCAACACTCCCATAAATGTACTAGAAACTCTCAGTGGTCAATCATTTGGTAACAACTGGCCTGCCTGGATAGAGTGGTATGGGACAACAGACCTGACACATCCACCGGGATTTACGGGCTGGAAAGGTCAACTATTAGCACATATCGATCCAGGCTTTGCAGATTTCCTTCAAGATGACTTTCCATCCATTATTCGTACAGAAGAAATATTATGGGGTGGAGTTGTCATAGACGGAATACCCGCTCTAGATAACGCCGTGATGATCTCAGCTGACGATGCAGATTACCTGGAGCCAGATGAACCTGTTTTTGGAATTTCGATCAATGGAGATCACCGGGCTTATCCGCTACGCATTCTCGATTGGCATGAAATGGCAAATGATGTTGTGGGTGGTGTGCCTGTTTCATTGGCCTACTGCACCTTGTGTGGAGCTGGGATCGCCTATGATGGACGGGCATCCGATGGTAATACCTACACATTTGGATCATCGGGATTCCTATTTCGCAGCAATAAGTTAATGTATGACCGTCAAACGCGCACACTGTGGAATCAGCTAACTGGCGAACCAGTTCTGGGCACATTGGTTGGATCTGATGTCAAGTTAAACTTGCTTCCAGTTGTGGTCACCACCTGGGAATCCTGGCTGATGCAGCATCCCGATTCTGTCGTTTTAGATATCAACACCGGCTACGAACGTCCCTACATTCCTGGTGCGGCATATGGTGATTATTTCTCCTATCACGATACGATGTTCCCCGTCTGGCAACGCAGCGATCTACTACCAACCAAAGATCGTATCTATGCTTTGCAAATTGATGGTATTCCCAAAGCATACCCTCTGGATATCCTGATGGCAGAACAGGTAATCAATGATGCGGTTGGACAAACATCTATCGTCCTAATCGCCACAAGGGGCAATATTATGGTTGATGGTGTGAGCCAACGCCGAGGTGAGGTTACGTATGACGCTGGTGGAGAGGTGCGGGCATACAGCCGCGCCGACCAAATCTTTAGTCCTGGTAACGAGCCAAATACACTAATTGACTCTGAAGGCCGCACCTGGGAAGTTACTGAGGACGCCTTGATTGGACCAGAGGGAGAAGTAACACCCCGGATCAATGGGCATCTAGCTTACTGGTTTGGCTGGTTCTCTTTCTTCCCACAAACACAGGTATATGGAGAACCGTAAAGGTCAATTGGATGAAGCTTATGAATTATTGGTATTTGCCGTTATTTGTTTTTCTACTTGTTGGATGCACAGCAACAACTTCAACTTCCCAAGAGTTTGAAGCAGTCACCACAGAGTCTTCTGAAGAGACCTTACCATTGACGACCCCAACAATCCAGGCAACGAAAACGCCCATTCCCCCTAATCCGCTGCCTTATTTAGGTCAGGCCCCTGAATTGACCAACGAGGTCTGGCTAAATACGGATGGACCCCTGCGATTAGCTGATTTACGCGGAAAGGTTGTCTTATTAGAAATGTGGACCTTTGGCTGAATTAACTGCCAGCGAGTGATTCCCTCGGTGAGGGAATGGCATAACAAATACAAGGAGCAAGGATTAGTCGTCATCGGAAATCATTTCCCCGAGTTCAAGCATGAACATGATCTGGAAAACCTGAAAGAGGCCATCATCCGGCTTGATGTCCCTTACCCCGTTGCTCAGGATAATGATGGAGCAATCTGGCGAGCCTATCACAACCGCTATTGGCCTACACGTTATCTAATTGACAAAAATGGCCAGGTTCGCTTTGTCCATATTGGTGAAGGCGCCTATACAGAGACAGAGATTGCCATCCAGGCCTTACTTGCAGAAACCTATCCATAAGTAAGAAATATTGGTTGAAATTTATCAGTAATACAGTTAAGGAGTAAGAATATGAAAAAGATCAAATCATCTGAAATTACACCGGAGGATGTTTATTTATCCCGGCGGGATTTTCTAAAGAGCATGGGCATTGTCAGCGCCAGTGCGGCTGTTTTAGCGGCATGTGGACCAGCTTCCACGAATGACAATAGTACTGTTGCTGTTACTGACGCTGAACCCGAATCCGCAACATCACCTACAGCTATGGCAGATACTGACGAACTCGGCGACCCGCTGAATTCGTTCGAAGATATCACCAACTATAACAACTTCTACGAGTTCACTACCGACAAACAGCGCGTCGCAAAATTATCTACAGAATTCCAGACATCTCCCTGGGAAGTTCAGGTTGGCGGATTAGTCAACAATCCAAAAACCTTCTCCATCGACGATCTACGTAAATTCGAAACTGAGGAACGCATCTACCGCATGCGCTGCGTAGAAGCCTGGTCGATGGTCATCCCTTGGGTGGGATTTCCACTCCACAAACTGCTTGCCGAGGTCGAACCCAAAGCTGAAGCTAAATTCGTGCGCTTCGAAACCCTGATGGACACAGATCAGATGCCAGGCATAAAGAAAAACCCCTGGTATCAATGGCCCTATATTGAAGGGCTACGCGTGGATGAAGCCATGCACGATCTTACATTAATGGCCACAGGTCTCTATGGCAAAGATCTGCTTCCTCAGAATGGTGCCCCTATTCGATTAGTTGTGCCCTGGAAATATGGCTTCAAGAGCATCAAATCCATTGTCAAGATCGATCTGGTCACAGAGATGCCTACATCTTTGTGGATGGCTGCTGCTCCCCACGAATACGGTTTCTATGCTAATGTTAACCCCAATGTCGATCACCCGCGCTGGTCCCAAGGCAGCGAGCGCCGTATTGGAGAGTTAGGCCGGCGAGAAACGATAATGTTTAATGGTTATGAAGATGAAGTCGCTTACCTCTACGATGGCATGGACTTGAGTGTCAATTACTAATGGAAGCCCAGTTTTTGAAATCCTAGAAATTATCCAATAAGTAGATTAAAGAATAATCGGATTTCTAGAAGCTCATAAACATTAGGAGGCAACTATGAAACGCAAAACGTCAAAATGGCCCAAGCTTCAAATTTTTACACATATCGCAGCCTGGATACCCTTGGTGGTGGGTCTTTGGGATTTTTGGCAAGGGAATCTTGGCCCTGACATTATCCGTGAAGCTACCCTGCGTACAGGAAAAACTGCGCTGATCCTACTACTGCTATCGCTCGCCTGTTCACCTATAAACTTCCTGTTCAAATTCCGGCCTGCGCTAAAGCTCCGTCGACCCCTGGGGTTGTACAGCTTTATGTATGCCAGCATCCATTTCGCCATTTTCATCGGCGTGGATTATTTCTTCGACTTCAGTTTAATCCAAGATGCGCTTTTGGAAAAACGGTATGCCATCGTCGGCCTGACAACGGGAATCATCCTACTCTTACTTGCAATCACTTCAACCAAGGGCTGGCAGCGCCGGCTAAAGAAGAATTGGAAACGACTGCACAGTTTAGTTTATGTAGCAGGGATTTTGGCTGTTGTGCACTATATCTGGCTGGTCAAACAAGGGGTTTCTGATCCCTGGTTTTATGCCGGAATCGCGGTTGTATTGTTATCTCTACGGATAAAACAAATCAAAAAATGGACTTCATCCCTATTTCGATCACGATCATCTCAGAGCGCCTGAATTTTACTCCCCAAAGAACGAAATAAAGCTCTTAAACTTATCCCTCGACTCATACAAGCGTGGTCGAGGGATCTTTATATTTGATCAATTAACTATCGACTTCTGAAGATGCTAGACCTAGAAATCTAGCTTGTCATACAATTTATGCAATTCGCGCGGTTTCTTCGTTTGAGTCACCTCAGAAATCTTGTCATGGGCTTCAACCAAATGGAGACTCAAAATTCGGTTTATCTCTATTAGCAAGGCCGGATACTTTGATGCAAATTCAGCAAAATCGTCATTAATGAGCCTGATTACTTTCGATGGTTGCATGGCAGTAGCTGTGACTGATCTCGGTGCATCCAAAAATAGCGAGATTTCCCCGAAGTACTCTCCTGGATTCACAGAGTTCAATGAAATCGAATCTGTGTTGTCGTTGATTTCGCGCTCTAAGATCACTCGACCCTCGACAACAATAAACAATGCCCCGTCCAAATCCCCCTGACAAAAAACATGTTCCCCGGCATCGATTGTTACAACCTGGCACATTTCCGCTAGTTCTTCAAACTGCTCTGAAGCTAAACTCTTTAGAGATGAAACATCCGTCAGATAAGATAGAATTTCTGTCATCGATACCATACTATTACATCCTTTCTGTTTTGCATTACCAAATAACAAAGCATCCACGTATACTGATCAAAAATAGGTTTTGTGAGAAACGGATAGTCGGGTAGACTT
>CAZLNX010000093.1:0-18110 GCA_964560795.1 uncultured Anaerolineales bacterium
GCATCAAATTGCACAAGCTTTACCCGTCAATTCATGTTTGCTAAACTACTAGTTATCGAATGGAATTTTTTTGGAAGTCCAAAGGAGCAGTGAAAATGACAGATAAAAAGATAAACATATCCGAAAATGGTCCTTATCATGTCCAGGGAAGCATGCCGCTGGTGCGGAAGTCACAAATAAGTTCCGAACACGGCGAACCAATGACCTGGCAAAAGACCGGTGATGTTGAAACGCAAGAAGAATACTGGCTGTGTCGCTGTGGAGAATCGAGCAATAAACCGTTTTGTGATGGTACTCATCGCAAGATCGAATTTGATGGCACAGAAACTGCCGATACAAATACTTTCGAAGAGCGCAAAATCATCCATGATGGGAGCACAAATATTGTCATCAAGCGTGATTATTCCATCTGCGCCAGTTCTGGTTTCTGCGGAAACCGCTTTGCCAATATCAAGAAATTGGCCGAAGATACAGATGAATCCACCGTGCGCGCCCAAGTGATGGCCATGATCGAACGCTGTCCATCAGGATCGTATACTTATTCTTTAGTAAGCGACGCTGAAGATATCGAAGTTGATCTGCCCCAACAAATTGCGGCGGCGACCGAGATGACATCGGAAGGACCTATTCAAGGGCCTCTGTGGGTGACGGGAAATATTGAGATCCAAAGAGCAGACGGTCAAACCATGGAAGTACGCAATCGCGTCACACTTTGCCGCTGTGGAAAATCCAAGAACAAGCCCTTATGTGATGGCACGCATCGAGAATCAGGTGTAAAAGAATAGATTTCGGAATTATGAGCGCCATTCTTCTTAGGAATGCCGCTCTTTCTTAGATATAATTGCGAGTATGACCGATCTCTTTGACCACGCCATGAAGGAAAAGATGAAGCATGAGGCGCCGCTGGCGGCGCGTATGCGCCCGCGCACTCTCGATGAGTTCGAAGGGCAAGAACATATCGTCGGGGAGGGCAAGCTGCTGCGCCGGGCTATCGTCGCTGATCGGCTTTTTGCTTCCATCATCCTGTGGGGGCCTCCGGGAACGGGCAAAACCACCCTAGCCATGGTCGTCGCCAACCAGACCAAGTCCCATTTTGAAACACTTTCGGCCGTCCTGGATGGCAAGCCGCGCTTGCGCCAAGTAGTGGGCGAGGCTATCGAGCGCAGACGACTCTACCAGAAGAAAACGATCCTCTTCGTTGACGAAGTCCATCGTTGGAATAAAGCCCAACAAGATGCCCTGCTGCCACACGTGGAGAACGGCACTGTCACACTGATCGGTGCGACAACAGAGAACCCCTACTTTGAAGTTATTGGCGCATTGGTCTCGCGCTCGCGCGTATTTCAGCTGCACGCTTTGGGAGAAGAACATGTGCGCTCTCTCATGCAAAGGGCTTTGAGAGATTCTGAGCGTGGCTATGGCGACCGAGAGATCAAAATCGACGATGATGCTTTAGAACACCTGACTCACGTTGCTGGTGGGGATGCCCGCAACGCCCTCAATGCACTGGAGCTGGCTGTTGAATCGACTCCTGAAGACACTCGTGGCGTCATACACATTACCCTGGAGGTCGCCCAAGATTCGATCCAGCGTCGGGCGGTGCTCTACGACAAAGATGGTGATGCCCACTACGATACGGTTTCAGCCTTCATCAAGTCGGTGCGCGGTTCGGACCCTGATGCAGCTTTGTACTGGCTGGCCAAGATGCTTTACGCCGGAGAAGACCCCCGTTTCATCGTGCGTCGCCTGTTGATCCTGGCCGGAGAAGATATTGGGTTGGCTGATCCCATGGGGTTAGTAGTCGCTAACG
Source organism: uncultured Anaerolineales bacterium (assembly GCA_964560795.1). Taxonomy (GTDB): domain Bacteria; phylum Chloroflexota; class Anaerolineae; order Anaerolineales; family UBA11858; genus NIOZ-UU35. Next base: position 1,811 of record CAZLNX010000093.1, read on the forward strand.
CCGCAGCCCAAACCTTCGAATATATCGGCATGCCCGAAGGGATTTACCCCATCGTAGAAGCAACGCTCTATCTGGCAACCGCACCGAAATCCAATTCGGCCACGCACTATTTCAAGGCTTTCCAGTTGATCGAACGAGAAGGCGTTGGCGATGTGCCCCTGCACTTGCGAGATTCCAACCGTGATGCTGTTACACTGGGGCACGGCAAAGGGTACAAGTATTCCCACGATGGGAAGGATCACTTCATCCCCCAGCAATATTTGCCAAATAAATTATTAGGAACCTATTTCTACAATCCCACTGACCAGGGCTATGAAAATCAAGTCATCGAAAGGTTGGCGCTCTGGAGGGAAGCACAGCGCAAAGCATTGGGGATCGAAAAAGCAGAAACCATTCCCGACCTAGCAGAAGATACCATTATCGATATCAAGCGCAAGCACAAATCTGGACGGTAAACAGTGACCAATAACCTGTGATCTGTTTTTACTGGCCACTGTTTACTGTATACAGATCACTGCAATGCTTGCTCAAGATCAGCAATTAAATCATCGACATCTTCAATTCCTACTGAATAACGGATCAGGCTCTCCGGTATACCCATGGCAGCGCGCTGTTCGGGGGATACTTCTACATGGCTGGTAGTGCGCGGCGGACCTGCGACGGTTTCAACAGGACCCAAGTTGGCTGCAAGATGCGCATATTTCAAACGCGGCAGGAAAGCGCGCACTGCGTCGAAATCACCTTTCAGCATGAAGCTCATCATGCCGCCGAAACCACGCATCTGTTTCTTGGCAATTTCATGATGTTCGTGAGTCTCTAACCCTGGGTAGAAAACATCTTCAATTTTGGGGTGTCCCTTTAGGAATTGGGCAATTTCCATTGCGCTTTCGCTTTGTCGTTCGATGCGCAGAGCCAGGGTCTTTAGGCCACGGATCATCAAATACGCTGCCATCGGATGCAGCGTGGCACCGTTGATCTCACGATAGGCAAATGCCCCAGCGACCAGATCTTTGTTTCCACACAACACACCGCCCAAGGCATCAGCGTGACCTCCTAGGTACTTCGTGGCGCTGTGGATCACCAGGTCAGCGCCTAGAGTGAGTGGGTTAGTATTGATCGGCGTGGAAAAGGTGTTGTCGACGACCACTATCGCGCCCACAGCGTGACCAGCTTTGGCCAGGCGAGCGATATCGACTACTTTCAAAGTAGGATTCGTGGGGGTTTCCAGATAGAGCACTGTGCAGCCTTTGACGACCTCCGCTTCGATGGCCTCATGGTCGGTAGTGGAACACAATTGCACATCGATGTTGAGACGCGGCAAGAAGCGCGTAAAAATCTCATTGGTGCCGCCGTAGGTATCCTTGATCGATACCACACGGTCGCCGGGTTTTAACAAAGAGTAAAGCGTGTTGCTGATCGCCGCCATACCCGTGGAAAAGCTGGTCGCTGCTTCAGCCCCTTCGAGTTGCCGCATCTTCTCTTCGAAAACATCCACCGTTGGGTTGGTATTACGGCTGTAGATATGACCTGATTTTTTGCCCAGCCCAACATCATACCAGTAATCCAAATCATCATAGCCATAAGAAACACTGTGAACAACCGGAACTTGCGTCGACCGCTGCCAGCCATCTTTTTTCTCTTCGCCCGCCCAAACGGAGAGCGTGCCAAATTTAGGATTTCGTGTTGTCATCTTTTCTCCTTGAATCCACGAAGGGCACAAAGAACACTAAATATATTCGTGTTCCTTAGTGTTCTTCGTGGATAAATTATTATCCACAATACTTGATTGCCGTATCTGCTAATACATACGCCAGGTCGATGGTCGATTGGATATCCACCCATTCCTCGGCGCTGTGCAAGCCATAGCCTGTAGGCCCTATCAGTACGGTTTCCATACCGGCTTCAGCGAATAGGGCCGCGTCGGTCCAGAAGGTCTGGCCAACATGCGGGGGTTTCGTCCCTATGCGGTTTTGCAAAGCCCCTTCCAGGATTTGAACGATTTGGGCATCTTCAGCAACCACAAATGGTTCGCGCCGAAAGGTGGGCTTGACGGTCGCTTTAAAAGATTCATCGGCAGCAGATAAACGATCGATGATCTCCTGCAATTCAGCGGTGGCTTGATCTTGTGTCTCTCCGGGGGCAGTACGACGCTCCATTTGCAGCAAACAGCTCGCGGCGTAGATACTGACCTCCGCCCCCCCTCGCAGGCGAGCTGCATGAAGGGAAGGCGGACCTGTAAGGGGATGTCCATCTCGTTTTAGTAATTCTTGTTCCAAAATATCAAGCTGAGATAAGAAACGCCCCATGCGCATGTTTGCATCGATGCCCTCAGCATATCGGCTGCCGTGCGCCGCCCGACCGATGGTCTCGACGTCGTACCAAATGAAACCACGGTGTGCCCGGCAGATCTGCATATCGGTGGGCTCGGTGACGATCACCGCATCAGCTGAAAACTGCTCGATCAACGTCTCGGTGCCGATGCTGGCATACTCTTCGTCGGCTACACCGGTGATCAAAAGGTCACCACCCAGCGTGATGCCCGCATCGACAAAGGCCTTGGCAACCGCCATCATCGCCGCCAGGCTGGCTTTCATATCTTGCGAGCCGCGGCCGTAGAGGCGGCCATCCTTGATTTGCGCCCCAAAAGGATCGATAGTCATGCCCTCCACGCCGACGGTATCCAAATGGGCGTTGAGCAGCAACGAGCGACCCTCGCCACTACCTTTGAGCACACCCACTGTGTTGGCACGCGTGGGCTCAATTTCATAATACGTTGTTTCGAGACCCAGCTTATCGAGTTCCTCGGCAACATAGACCCCCAATTCAGCTTCGCCCTTGCCCTCTGGAGTGAGGGAAGGATTCACCGAATTAATGTTCACCATCCTTTTTAGTGTATCTACCAGATATTGTTCATCGATTGTGTATGCTTTACTATTCATTCATTCTCCTTTGTGACCAAAAATCCGCAATTGCTCAACCTACCCTCGCCCCAAAATTCTTAGCGGGACAAAATGGATTCCCCCCAGAATTGGGGGGTTAGGGAGGCGAGGCAACAGGTAAGATGCTACACTATGTCCCCATCCACAAATATGGAGTATTATATACCCATATGCCCACGATCTTACTCATCCGCCACGGAGAAAACGAATACGTTGCCAAAGGTCGCCTGGCTGGTCGGCTGCCAGGTGTGCATCTCAACGACCATGGAAAGGCACAGGCACAGGCGCTGGGAAAAACGCTTGCCAATGCGCCTATCAAAGCCGTGTACGCCAGTCCATTAGATAGAACGATGGAGACTGCCCAACCGATCGCCGAGGCCTTGGGGATGGAAGTTATCCCTGAGCCAGGCTTGCTGGAAGTCGACTTCGGTGACTGGCAAGATAAGACCCTCAAGCAATTGCGACGCCGCAAATTGTGGAGAACTGTCCAGAACAGCCCCTCGCTGACGCGCTTCCCCGAAGGTGAGACATTCGCAAATGCACAACAACGCATTGTGGGCGCTATCGAGAAGCTTAGCCAGAAACATAAACCCCAAGATTTGATCGTTTGCGTCTCGCACAGCGATATCATCAAGCTGGCCGTGGCCTACTACCTGGGCTTACACATCGATCTCTTTCAACGGTTAATGGTAGCCCCAGCATCAATTTCAACTTTGCATATCGGAGAAGGGTTTGCAAGAGTGATCAACTACAACCATGGTGTCAGCTTTGGCTTTCCCCAACACCATCCCAAAGCCAAGTCGAAGTCGAAATCAAAGAAGTGACTCTGGTATACTAAAACTACATAAATCATAAAACTCTACGTCTCCGCGTTAATAATTTTATATTCTGGAACAGAACATGCCCAACGAAGAAATTAACCTACAACCCGTAGATCATATCACCACCGACGCTATTGGTCCTGCTGGCCAACGCGTATTCTATATTCAGGCACAAAAAGGCCACCAAACGGTTACTCTGATCGCCGAGAAATTTCAAATGCAATCGCTAGCCGTAGGCGTGGAACGCTTTTTGGCAGAAATTTCCGCCAAATATCCTGAACTCCCTACCGCATCGGCCGATTTCATTGAAGATGCTATGCGCATCCATCCCCCCGTGGACCCCATGTTCCGCATTGCCAATATTGGGTTAGGCTATGACGTAGACCAAGATCTAATCGTTCTGGTTATTCATGAACTGATCCCTGAGTTCGAAGTCGAAGAAGAAGTTGAAGATGATCTTGACTCTGATGAACCCGAAATCGAACCCAGTGTAGCTCGCTTCTGGTGCACTCGTTCCCAATTGATGGCACTAGGCCATTGGGGCATCGAAGTCGCCTCTCGTGGACGACCACTCTGCCCACAATGTGGAGAACCGGAGGATCCCGAGGGTCACTTCTGTGTCAAGAAAAACGGCGGTCATCGTCGCGAATAAATATAACTGAGCATATGGTATGAGGGGTGCACTTTTCTTCAAGTGCACCCCTCATACCATTCCAATGAAGAATAAAAAGATCCTTTGACTCAAGAACTAGCAACTCTACCCCAAGAAGAAGTCCTCGCGGCTCTCCAGCGCGGGGACTTATCCCTTGAGGGCGAATTCATTCACGGTTTCAACTATACTTTCCTGATCCAAGTCAAATATCAAGAGGAGTCCATTCGGGCTGTATACAAACCCCAAGAGGGAGAACAACCCCTGTGGGATTTTCCCGACGATACATTAGCCCATCGAGAAGCCTCGGCTTACCTGGTCAGCGAGGCTTTGGGATGGCATTTCGTTCCCCCAACCGTCTTCCGGGAAGATGGCCCCTACGGCCCGGGTTCGCTGCAATTTTTCATCGCCCATGACCCAAATTATCACTACTTCAATCTACGCGACGAAGACTTTCAGCGTCTTCCACCCGTGGTACTGTTCGACCTGTTGATCAATAACGCCGATCGCAAAGGCAGTCACATGATCTTCGGCCCCGAGGGACAGATTTGGCTGATTGACCATGGTCTATGTTTCAATAAAGACGAAAAACTGAGAACCGTAATCTGGGATTTTGCTGGTCGGCCAATCTCCCAAAATCTTCGAGATGACCTGATAAAATTCAAGGATGCTCTGGAATCACCCTCTGAGTTGGTCGCCGCGTTGGGAGAACACCTTGCTCCCGAGGAGATCATTGCCCTCAACACACGCACCGAGCAACTCATCGAGATGGATTACTTTCCCTACCCGCCGCAAGATCGCCGGGCTTATCCCTTCCCCCCACTATAACTATGACTCATTACAAACTCGCCTTTCTCGGCTTCGGCAACGTCGGCAAAGCCCTGGCCGAATTACTACTCAAAAAACAAGCCGACATCCAAGCCCAACGTGGCATCACCTTCTCCGTTGTTGGCATCGCTACCGGCAGCCGTGGGTTCGCTATTGATCCCGACGGGTTAGATTTGGAAAAAGTCTTAAAACTCGTGGAAAGTGGCGAATCGATCAATTCTGTCAACAACATACCGTCTACTGTAAACAATTCGCTGGATTTCATCAAAAGCTGCAATGCCGATGTGCTATTCGAATCCATCCCCGTCAACTATGAGACAGGACAACCCGCTGTGGACTACATCCGCGCGGCGTTGGAATCCGGGATGCACGTTGCCACGGCCAACAAAGGTCCGGTAGTGCACGCTTACCGCGAGCTGAGTGAGTTGGCGGAATCCAAAGGGCGCAAATTCTTCTTCGAATCTGCGGTGATGGATGGGGCACCAGTTTTTGCTATGTTCCGAGAAACTTTGCCCGCAGCCAACCTGAAGTCTTTCCGTGGTGTACTCAATTCCACAACTAACCTGTTACTGACTCTGATGGAGGAGGGGCAAAGTTTCGATGAAGCCGTGGCGTACGCGCAGTCGATTGGCATTGCCGAGACAGACCCCAGTGGCGATGTCGACGGATGGGACGCGGCCATCAAAGTCTGTGCACTGGCAACGGTGTTGATGGGCATCTCCCTCAAGCCAGAGGATGTCGACCGCACCGGAATCAGCGGCATTAGCCAAACAGATATTGATGAAGCTAAGGCTGAGGGAAAACGCTGGAAATTAGTTTGCGAGGCTGTAAGGGAGCAAGACCGAGTTCGGGCACGCGTGGCACCCCAAAAGGTCGGTGTCGAATCGCCCCTTTATGGGGTTATGGGCACCACGTCCATCGTGGAGTTCGAATCCGATGTGTTGGGCAATCTATCTTTGGTCGAGGCTGATCCCAGCCCACATACCACGGCGTATGGATTGCTGGCTGATTTTCTCAATTCAGTAAAATAGAGCTATGAGTCCACTCAAAGAACTAAACTGTGTAAATTGTGGCGCTACCTTGGAAGTAGATCGGCCCAAAGGCGCAGTGGTGAGCTGCGAATATTGCGGGACATCCTTCCGCGTGCCATCATCCATGACCCCTCAGCCCGAGTTGGGCGATCTGATCCTGGGCGCAGATTTCCGCGACCCCAAGGTTCCCGGCTGGATAATCTCCTACGAAGATAAAGTTGAATTCAAGGATGACGATATCCCCGAACTTTGGGCTAATTATGAACCCGCCGATGTGATTTTCCCAGTTATTCGCACGCCCGGCCCCTTTGACGATTTCGACATCAGCGTGACTATCCGTTTCATCAAGGGTAACATTGATCAAATCAGTGCGGGCTTCGAGTTGCGTTATGGCGACGAAGGGGATTATGTTTTCCGTATTTCGGCCCAGGGGACATTCCAGATCGGCTGGCACAAGGAGAAAGAATGGGGCGAAACGTTGATGAGTTGGACCAAGCATCCAAACTTGCGAACTGAAATGGGCGATCCCAATCGGCTGCGGGTAGTGATGCAGGGGGAGCGGATCCGCGTGTATTTAAATGGCGTACTGGCCACTTCGCTACGTGACGATCGCTTTTCGTCAGGATTGATACGTGTCGTCATCTCACCAGGAAGTGATAAACCTAATACCGTAGTGGCCTATTCTGATTTACAGTTGCGCGAGATCGCCGGATGATGGGGACAACCAGGGCTTTCCTAAAGTCGCGTTTTTTGATTATGGTGTGTGAAATTGTCACCCTGAGGCGGAGCCGAAGGGTCTCGCGAAGCGGGCTTTGAGTTGTATCAGCCACCTTACTAGATGCTTCACTTCGTTCAGCATGACACCTACCTAAACTTTAAGAATGCCGTTGGGGACAAAAACAATGGGTGGACATCTGACTTTGGTACAATAAGATCACTATCGGTTTTGTGACCTCTCAAAAAGGAGCAGGGCACCATGACCACACCCCATCTTTGGCCAACCTTATTAGATGCTTTGCGAGCGCTGGGCAAGCAATACTATCCAGCCATGGACAGTGTCACGACCAAAGCAGAAATCGATGGAGGAATTGGGGGATTACTGCTGAGCGCGCTCTGTTTCGATCCAGTCCCCATTTCCAACGAAGTCCTACAAAAAAGAATGCCCTATCAGGAGTATACAAGAAGATTGGAGAAAGCTGCTGATTTGGCGTTGTTGAAAGTTGTTGGTGAGGGGGAGTATCGACTATCTGAAGAGGGGCAATCTCTGGTACAAAAGATTCTTGATGCTGCCTACACCCGCATGGAACAACTTGATCCATTAGGCCCGAATGATTTACATTATTTGAGTGTGCTGTTGCACCGTCTGGTTAAGGCCAGCTTTACATCGCCCGAACCCCCCAGTAAATGGTCTATCACCCACAGCCGCCGAATCAATCCCGGGGAAAACGCCCCCACTCTGGTTCAAATCGATCAATGCTTAAGCGACCTGGCCGCATACCGCGATGACGCGCATCTTGCAGCCTGGCAGCCCCTGGGCTTTGACGGCCCTACCTGGGAAACTTTGTCCATACTTTGGGAGAAGAAAATCGAAACCCAGGATGAACTGCACGAAAAATTAGGTTTCCGAGGGCAACTGCACTCGGTCCATGAAGATGCCCTAACAACCCTGAATGGTAAGGGGCTGGCAAAACGATCTAAAGGCAAATTCATCATCACAAGAAGAGGAAAGAAACTCCGCGCAGAAGCCGAGGAACGCACCGATGAATATTTCTATGCCCCCTGGGAATGTCTCGAAGATGAAGATTTGCAAACCTTGGAAAACTTGCTCAAGTTATTGATAGAGGGGTTGACCAAATAAATAAAAAATCCCGCAGGTTTCAAATTGATCTGCGGGATTTTGCTGAAAATTAGGGGATCAGATTACTACTCAACCGGAATTGCCTCTAACTGATCAACCATTTCCTTGATCACATCGAAGCCGCCCTGCCAGAACTCAGGCTTGGTGATGTCCAACCCGGCCTCGGCGCAGATATCGGCTGGGGAGGCTGAACCGCCCGCTTCGAGGATCTTAACGTAGCGTGGCTTGAAGCTATCGCCCTCGGCTTTGAACTGCTTGTACAGCGATAGCACCAGCAGTTGACCAAAGGCATAAGCATATACGTAGAAAGGATAGTGGAAGAAATGGGGGATTGATACCCATTCCCATTTGAATTCGTCACTCAGTTCAACGGCATCGCCAAACTGCTTATCGATGTTTTCCATATAAGCCTCGGAAAGCTGGTCGATAGTAGCACCTTCGGCAACCATGTCGTGGGCTGTAACTTCGAACATAGCGAAGAAAGCCTGGCGTATGATAGTAGCATAAGCATCATCGACCTGGCGGAAAAGGATGTCGCGGCGAACCGCAGGATCATCTTCGATCTCAAGCAGGCGATCGATCAACAACATCTCTGCAAAGGTAGATGCATTCTCCGCCATAGGTAGCGAGGAATGGAATGTGAATACATTGTGGTCAAAAGCCAGCATTGAATGGATAGCATGGCCTAATTCATGGGCAATCGTGCCAACATCGCTGATTTTGCCCTGATAATTCACTTTGACATAGGGGGTATGGCCAGGCACCGTCGATGCGCAGAAAGCACCGCTCTGTTTGCCTTTACGCACCTCGCTATCGATATGATCATCATCGAACACTTTCTTAGCTAACTCTGCAATCCGCGGCTCAAAATCCTCGAATGAACTTAGGGTTAGTTTGACAGCTTCATCGTATTCAAAGGTCTTATCAGCTTCGGCCACAGGGGCATAGATATCGTAGCGGCGAAGCTTGTCAACACCCAGCCATTTTGCCTTGATCTTGAAATAGCGTTGGAAGATTTCGGCGTTCGCCTCACAGACATCCATGAGCGTTTTAGCAACATCATCCGGAACATCATTGACCAGGTTTCGCACTGAGATCGGGGTTGCATAGTTGCGAAGTTCGATGTTTTCAGCACGCCAATCACGTATCAAGGTCTGGTACATCTGACCTAGAATGGGGCCATCATCACTATACACTTTGTACATTTCCTGATATGCGGCTGCGCGTAGGTCCGCATCGGCACCCTGAACATAGGTAGTCAGCTCACCGCGGGTCATTTCTTTTACTTCGCCATCCACTTCAAGTTTGAAAACATAGCGATTGGTAATCGCATCATACAGCGTTACCAGTGCCTGGGAACCAGTGACATCCTTGATGTTGACAATCTTCTCTTCGGGTTCGGTGAGAATATGAGGTTTGAAGTGCCGCATTTCCTCTAACCAGTATGTATAACCGTCAGAGATGGACATCAGCTTTTCAGCTACTTCAGCATCCAGGTTTTTCCACCAAAGGGAGAAGAATAAAGTCTGGTTTTGCAGTTTGGCCATGAATTGCTGGACTCGGGCGTACAACGCCTGAGCATCCTGGCTCTGGGTGTCAGCGGCAAACCACAATCCAGGGTAAGCCGACAGGTTATAGGCTGCGATGGTAGCCTCTTCTAGAGCCTTGATGGCATCCATGAAATCCTCGAAGTCAATTTCGGGAGTCAATTTTTCGCGGAAAGCCTCGAATTTTTCAGCTTTGGCTTCTAGACCCTTGAAAGCCCCTTCGATTTCCGGGCCATCGGAAGTAGGGAACAAATCCTTAAGGCTCCATGGAGATAATTTATATTCGCTCATAGGGTTATTTTTTCCTTTATTTGGTGTCGACGAAACGAGTTGTATTATACTCGATTAGGTTTACCATCCCGCCTGGTGGTGGGTTCAAAAAAGCGGCTGCCCAAATCCTTGGACAACCGCTTTTTGTTTGGCTAGACATTAAATCTCACATGCATAATGTCGCCATCTTGCACGCGATATTCCTTACCTTCCAGTCGAAGCTTACCTTTCGAACGGGCCTCAGGCATACTCCCCAAAGAGAGTAAATCCTGATAAGGAACTACTTCTGCACGGATAAACCCTTTTTGTAGATCACTGTGGATCACACCCGCGGCCTCCGGGGCAGCAGCCCCGCGGCGTACCGTCCAGGCGCGGACTTCATCCTCACCCACAGTAAAGAATGACTGCAAGCGCATCAAATCATACGAACTGCGGATCATGCGGTTCAGACTGGGCTCACTGATGTCGTATTCTTCCATGAAGACTTGAGCATCTTCGGATGGGAGTTGGGAAATTTCCATTTCCAAGCGGCCCCGCAAAGAGACCACACAGCTATGACAGGGATATTCAATCTCAGGAACTTCGTGATCCTCTCCCAAGTTGAGTACAAGCAACATATCTTTGAAAGAGAGGAAGCCATATCCTGAGATGATCTTCTCTTCATCTGGTGTGAATTCCATTGTTCGGAGAGGTTCCTCTTCAGAGAGGGCCTTCTGCATTCGCTCGAAGAGGGTCATTTCTCGTTTGACTTCTACTTTGTCCCTGCTGTTCCGTCTTAATTCTTCAGAAAGGCGTTCCAGTTTCTTTTCAATCTGAATGAGATCATTGAGAATGAATTCCCCTTCCATGGCATCAATATCGCGTTGGGGATCGATTGAGTTCATCACGTGGGGAACATTAGGGTCATCAAAACAGCGTACCACTTGGATGAATCCGTCCATCTGCGAGAGTTGAGACAGCAACGGTCCAGAGATATCTCCACTGGCCGAACCTTCCAAGCCGGCGATATCCGCATACGTGACCTTAGCATAGGTGATTTTCTTAGGGTTGAAGAGCTTTGAGAGGTCATCAACGCGCGGATCAGGAACGTCAATGACAGCGGTGTGGACTTCAAATCGTCCACCGCTCATGGTCACAGGGTGATCGCCACGGGTTAGAGCGTTGAAGATGGTTGTCTTTCCTGATTGAGGTAAACCGATAATACCGAGTTTCATCTTTCGTTTCCTTACACACAAATAGGGACGCACTGGAGTACGTCCCTACGGGCATACGTTTTACATACGGCGAAAGATTTTACCGCGAATTCAAAGTCTGGCAATAGCTTTATAGGAGTGGCAGATGGTCTTCCAGTTCTGAGTGCAAGGCATAATACTCTTCCCGCAGCATATCCATACTGACATTGTCGTAGCGCTTGCCCGCTTTGAATATTGATTCTCTTTGACGATATGACACCTTGAAGCCTAATTTCTCCGCTGAGCCAATGGCGCGCTCGTTTCCAGTATGAGTCCATAAGCGTACCACGCGCACCCCCATTTCTTCGAATAAGAAAAGAAGCAAGACTTCCAGCGCATCAATGGCCAATCCAGTACCCCAAAATTCTTTGGCAATCATGATGCCGATGGTTACATCCCAACGCATCTCCAACCCAGTGTAGCTGATATACCCAATTTTATCTCCGGTATCCTTGCTTTCGATGATGAAGCGACCGTCATCCCGATCGTAAGAGAATTCACGCTGCTCAAATTGCGTGACAAACATGCGGTGGGTGTAATCTGGGGGCAGAGTTTTGCTCCAAGCCTGGGTATCCAGATCATTGCGCAGATCAACGAGAATTTGCAAATCCTCGGGGCGTTGTTCACGCAAAATCACATTCGTTCCTTCCAAAGCCATGATTACGCTCCTTCCAAAGCCTGCCACTCAGGACGCAGGATATCCACGCCAATCCAATCGAAAAACTCACCGTTTCGCAATCCTACACGGCGCATTTTTCCGGTCTCTTTGAAGCCATGCTTCTGTGCAAAAGAGCGCGCAACCTGATTCCAATTATTCATTCCACCAGCGACATTGTGGGCATGGGTATTCTCGAAGAGATAGCGCAAGATCAAGTTGAGCACCTCGCTGCCAAAGCCCTGACGTTGGTAATCTGGCGCAATCACCAGTGAGAAATGTGGGCAATGGGGATCCCAGCCCCAATCACAATTGGCATGCCCAATTACTTTGTCGTTTCCGCTAGACACGACAGCTAGATGGAATTGTTTCTCCCCTTTGCCCCATTTTTCCAAAATTGTCTCCGCTTGTTTTACAGAAAGCGGCAATTCTTGTGAGATGCCCCAAGGGATATAACGCCGCCCTGTTAGCTCCGGATGGTTCAGGTAACTATGCAACACGGAGACATCATCCGGATCAAAGGCTCTCAAACAGAGGCGCTCACTGGCAAAGTAATTCTTGTTCATATTTCACACTCTTCATTCCAAGGTAAATCTCATTGCGAAAGCGATTGACGTACTTTCTCAGCATCCAGGCTGCCGACCAGGCGCCACATCTCATCCCCTTGCGAATCGAAGAAGACAAATGTGGGTGTAAACGTGCCATACTCTCGGGCAAGCTCATGGCCAAAGGGAGATTGAACATCTACTCGTACAACCTTTAGCTGATCTTGAAATTCAAGTTCTAACCCATCCACGATGGGTTTCGCCACAGCGCAGGCAAATCAAAAAGGGGATTGCAATTCCAACAACACAGCGTGCCCCTGGCCGATTTCAGCTTCAAGTTGACCATTTCCATCGGCAGATCCTTGTTTGGGGCGCAGGATCAACCATCCCCCAATCAGCACAGCCGTGATCATAATCAAAATCAAACCATCCTTTGGTGCATATCCATCTCGCAACAAGAAAAAAGCCGTTACGCCAAAGATAAATACGGCACTGAATAGCATTGAATAATGATTGATAACCTGCATCGATTTCTCCAAAAAATTTTCATCCTTGACCCGATGAACTTCTTTCGTTAAAATTCGTCCACCAATAGGGGTATCGCCAAAGTGGCGGAACTGGCAGACGCGCACGACTCAAACTCGTGTTCCTTCGGGAGTGTGGGTTCGATTCCCACCTTTGGCACAAGAATTATAAACGAAAGAGTGGAGCCTGGAAATTAGGCTCCACTCTTTCGTTTAACGAATTTTTCACACATTCGGACTCTTTAAACCTAAACGGCCAGGGTCCAGAAGAGAACCATGTTGAAACAAGCTGGAATGATATCAGCTTCTCTTTCTTGTAAACCTTCGTCAATCTACCCGTTGAAATTGGGAAGACAAAGACAAAGTTTTAGTTTATGTTCCGATCCCCCTCATGCTTAAAAGTGCGTAAACTGTTTCGTATCTACACTATGCAATTTTATGGACAAGTAAGCCAAATCCATTCGTTGTAATAAGGCCAGAGAAAACCTTCTCTTTCCACTCTATCCTCACAGCCACTATAAGACGCATCGTATAAACCAGGCTCTACAGTGAGAAAACGGAATGCGTCGGACTCTAGGGAGAAGCTCACTGTTTGTGGCCCTGACATTGTGAAGAATAAGGTGTTATCTGTAAAGTTGTAAACGGTAAACCCGACCAGTCGAGGACAAGCCGCGATATCGACTGCTCCACCATTTGCCAGATTGATCGTGTTGCCTGTTGACAATGTCCCACAGGATCTCTGCTCGTAGGTGTAAGCAACTCGATCCACTGTGAATGTTCGGGATGTTCCGGCGGCAACTGTCAGATAGTAGTACTGCCCACCCGCGCCATGCATGTACAGATATGCGGTCTGATCACTATTGTTGTTAACCGTAAAGCGAGCTAACAGTGGGCGAGCAAAGAGAGTCTGGTCGAACGGAGAAGGGCTCTCACAAGTTGCCGGGACAACCAATTTGCCACTATTGGTGAGATCAATGGAATCATCATCAGATGCACCATTGCAGGTTTTCAATGTATAGGTATACGCGATGCGCTCTACCGTGAAAGTCTTCGACGTACCCGCAGGAACGGTCAAATAATAATATTCGCCTCCTGCACCATGCATGTAAATATAGGCAGTATAGCCGCTTCGGTTTTGAAGTGTGAATTCGGCTAATTCAGGCCGGGCAAATGCCGATGTCGTCGAAACAAGCAGCAAAGCCAAAACAATGAAAATAACTACTGGGAATTTTTTGATATTCATCACGTTCCTCCTCTTAGAATGTGTGATAAAAACCCTATTATTCAGCATATAAAAAAATAATATTTCCACAATAGTACTTTCGGTTTATTTTTGGATTAAAGAGGTCAAAAATAGTATCTTGGTAATGCTAAATCTACCGTTTTCATAAAGAATCACAAGAAAACCATCTTATAATAATGGCACGATACTAATCATCGAGGAGATTCCAATGCCTTCATTAAACAGCGTTCTCGGCGTGATTATGGGCGGTGGTCGCGGCTCCCGTCTTTACCCTCTTACACGTGACCGGGCGAAACCAGCAGTACCAATAGCGGGGAAATACCGTCTCATCGATATTCCCATCAGTAATTGCATCAATTCGCGTATCGATCGCATTGCGGTATTGACACAGTTCAACTCGGTATCTCTCCACCGACACATCACTAGCACCTATAATTTCGACCCCTTCCATCAAGGCTGGGTGCAAATTTGGGCTGCTGAACAAACCGATATAAATCCAAGCTGGTATCAGGGAACCGCTGATGCTGTTAGACAGCAATTACTCGAAATCCGCTCTACGGGTGCGGAGTATGTGATCATCCTGGCAGGAGATCACCTTTACCGTATGGATTATGCTGAGATGGCTCGCTTTCATTGGGAAAAAGGAGCTGATATCACCGTGGCAGTCCAGCCGGTTTCAACAGAGCAAGCACCACGCTTCGGGTTGCTTAAAAGGGGTGTTGATTATTCAATTTCTGATTTTGTAGAGAAGCCCAAAGATCCAAAAGAACTTGCGCAATTTGTCAGCCGTGAAGACCCGTCTCGCCCCTATTTGGGCTCCATGGGAATATATTTCTTCAATACCAATGTGCTGATTCAGGTCCTTGATGGCAGCACAGACGACGATTTTGGCGGCGAGGTGATCCCTAAGGCTATCCATAGCCATAAAGTTTACGGTTTCGATTTTGACGATTATTGGGAAGACATTGGTACAATCCGTTCCTTCTTCGATACGAACCTATCATTGGCTTGCCCAGAACCACCCTTTGACTTCAACGCACCCAACCAACCGATCTACTCTCACCCTCGCTTCCTTCCAGGTAGTGTGGTCAACGGGGGATCGCTAAATCATGTGCTCCTGGCCGATGGCTGTAATATTGGCAATGCAGAAATTTCAAATTCGATTATCGGTTTGCGCAGTCAAATTCAGGATGGCGTAAAAATCAACCAAACGATTCTAATGGGCACCGATTACTATGATACTCCCGGCGTGATTTCGTCTTCTGAAATTTCTCTCGGAATTGGTGCTAACTGCTCTATTGAAGGAGCCCTGATCGATAAGAACGCCCGCATTGGGGAAAATGTTACTATACGTCCTTACCCCAGGGGAACAGATTTCGATGGTGACAATTGTTTCGTCCGTGATGGGATAGTCGTTATCAAAAAAAACACTTCCATACCCCCTGGAACGTTGATCGGCCCTGAATAAATGAAAACGACCTCCCGCAAATTTCCGGGGAGGTCGTTCGATTCTGCTCAATCTCTTAGGCAAGTTCTACTTCTGTCGTGAGAATATCAAATTTTGGGGGATTCTCCATATGCTTCTTGACGGCACATTGTTCTGCAGTGCGGATTAAAGCGCTGCGATATTTCTCGGGGAATTCCGGGGGCACCTGGATTTCCAATTGGATTGTCCCCACCATGCCGCGATTGACAGAATCTGGGATAGCGCGCTGCACAATGCGAACACCATCAGTGGATAATCCTCGCTGCTTGCAGAAGCCCAAAACGTAGATCCCCGCGCAGGTTCCAAGGGAAGAGAGGAATACTGCAAAGGGGGTCGGGGCGGAACCTTCACCACCACCCATAGGGGGTTGGTCAGTCATCACTGTATAAGGACCAAAGCTAGCATCCACTCGAGCGCCACCGGGAAAATCAATCACCATTTCCATATTTTCAAAATCTCCTGTTATCTAATCATTTCAAACGATGCTCTATTTGAAGCGTCTCTAGATAAGATGCAAGTCAGCGTAAAAGGTTACAAAACTTAATCACCAGGGATTGGCGCAACCGCAACCCGGTGCTGATGGCGAACAAAATACATCCAATAGAGGTATACAGCCACGGCATAAAGGGAGATAGCGATAGCAAAGGGTGGTCCAAAACCATACTCTACCTG
>CAZLNX010000094.1:0-18099 GCA_964560795.1 uncultured Anaerolineales bacterium
ACCGTGCCGTAGCCGCCCCGTCCCAGTTCTTCGTGTAGTTGGTATTTGTCTAGTTGAGTCATGTTGTTCGACTTTATGGTCACTGCTCAGATGATAAGCCCCAAATGATGATCGTGCCTTCCTTTGAGCCTGATGCTATCCAATTCCCATTTGGAGAGAAAATAATAGTGCGAACTGATCCTGAGTGGCCATTCAAGGTTGCTAATAAGGCACCATCAGATATTCGCCACAATTTGATGGTTTTATCCTCAGACCCAGTTGCTAATAGTTTCCCGTCCGGTGAATAGGCAACATCCCAAACCCATGAAGTATGTCCCTTCAATACTTGAAGAGTGATACCATCAGATACTCGCCATATCCTGGCAGTATTATCCCAAGAAGCGGAAGCAATCAACTGCCCATCTGGGGAAAAATCAATTCCCAAAACATCTGCTTCATGATCTTCGTATGTTCTGAGTCGAGATCCTG
The DNA here is from genome assembly GCA_964560795.1 of uncultured Anaerolineales bacterium. Lineage (GTDB taxonomy): Bacteria > Chloroflexota > Anaerolineae > Anaerolineales > UBA11858 > NIOZ-UU35. Next base: position 469 of record CAZLNX010000094.1, read on the forward strand.
TGTTCACAATCCATAACGCGACTTGATTTTCTGTTGTTGTCGCCAATACACGCCCATCGGGAGAAAAAGAAACATAGCGAACACGATCATCATCGATATAAAGATAATCGATGGCCTTCTCCTGGGTAAAATCCCACAGATATGCAGTATAGTTGAAACATCCTGTTGCTAAAATTTCACCACCTGGTGCAAATCTGACGCTATTTACGTAATTCTCGTGATCTAAGGTGTAGAGAAGTTCATCATTGGAAACATTCCATAATTTTACAGTTCCATCGAATGACGCGACGGCCAACAAATTTCCATCAGGCGAAAAATCAACGCTGCGAACTTCAGCCGTATATTGATCATAATATGTCATTATTTCCCCGCTCGTAAAATCCCACAGAATTGCAGATTGATCATCTGAAGCAGAAACCAGATATTCCCCATCGTTTGAAAAAACGAGATCATTTACCCCACCAGCGTGCCCAACAAATGTATTGAGTATTACTATCTGTTCAGCGTTTTCTTCTGACAGGGTTGATGTTGTTGGAGAAGGCAATATTTTGGGGGTCGGAGTCAGGGTCATTGAATATGTTGGGGAAGGTGTAGTTGTAGAAGTTGGGGTGTGAGTGTTCATATCCGCGACAATAGTTGGAGTTATTTCATCTGCTGGGGATACTGATGATGCTCTTTCAAGTTCTACGGTAGGTGTAGGGAAGAAATTCGCGAAAGGTCCCACACCATCTTTCCCTAAACCCCACAACGATCCTCCCCCGAAAAGAATTACAATTATCAACACAAGTGTCAAACCAAACCAGATTGGTTTTGACCAAAGTTTGTTCAGCCCCTCTGAAAATTTAGTGGTTGATTTGTCGGTTGTTGCTTCATCGTCTAAAGAAGATATTATCTTTTGAGGGTCTTCGAGCGCATCCAGCAATTCCTGCACCATCGTGTATCGATTGGCAACATCTTTTTCTAAGGCCTTCTTTAGAACATATTCTACATGTTCGGGAATATCTACAGGCCATTTGCCAGGAAAACTTGGCCCCTCTAATACATGCTTGGTAATTATTCGAGGTGTACTTTTACCGTCAAATAACACATCTCCCGTGAGCATTTCATAATAAACGCACGCCAGACTATATATATCCACGGCCGGTGTTATATCCAAACCTTCCCAAATCTCGGGAGCGATGTAATTTGGAGTACCAAGAATCACACCGCTGGTAGTGATGCCACTAGACTCCACAGCCCTTACTAAACCAAAATCTGTCAATACAGCTCCATCTTTTTCGCTGATAATGATGTTGGAAGGTTTTACATCGCGATGGATGAAACCGCGTTGGTGTGCGTGGTCCAGACCTTCAGCTACCTGCTTCAAGATTTGAACGGCATCACTCCATTTTATTCGCCCTTTTTCCCTAAGCAGCTCAGCCAACGACACACCATCAACATATCGCATCACTAGGAAGAGGGCACCTTCATCCTCGCCAAAATCGATTATGGTAGCAATGTGGTTGTGGAATAATTCGCCTGCAGCTTTGGCTTCGCGTCTGAAACGTTCAATTGTTTGTGAATCCCCCGACCAGCCAGGTTTGAGAATTTTAATTGCTACATCACGATCAAGAGAGTCCGTGGCTTTGTATACTGTACCAAAACCACCTTGACCAATTTCTTCGTGAAGCTGATATTTACCAAGTTGGAGCATACGATAACCTTAGATTGATCTATACATCGGATACATACATTTAATCAGAAATCACATGTAATTTAAAACTACAGCTTCTACTTAAAACACTTGCTTCTAATTGAAATATTCCACTTTGATTTGGAGAGAATACATTCTCACCTCCGCCATCGGAAGGATCATCGTAGTCAGTATATTTGTATAATACGGTTTCCCCATTCTCATTATATAGTTGATAATGTGAATAATATAAAATATTCCATGGAGGAGGATAATGGCAAGATGACGAAACGCTAATATGGTATTCTTTCCCAGCATTCATTTCAAAGGAATATATATATGTGCCACTTTCACCAAGTACTGAAACAAACGATCCCAATGCCCACAAAACTATCTCCCCACTATCATCTACTACTTCTCCTGCATTGGGTTGTTGATCAATTACTGAACCCTTTTCGAATTTTGCAGTAACTTCTTCAGCTAAATCGCCCAAAAGAACCCAAACAACTAAAGGTTTTAAATTCTTCGTTCCCAGAAATTTTTCAGCTTCATCATATCGCATCCCAATAACATCAGGTACTGTTTCGAGTTCATAAATGCTCTCTGTTGGGGACGGAATCATAGTTTCTGTCACAGTACTTGTTAGAGTCCTTGAGGTTTTTATAGTTTTAGTAGATGCTATAGCTACTGTTTTGCTAGATGATATTGTCTCTGTTGAGGAAAAAGTATCTTCTATTGTTGGCGAATGTGTACTTGTCGTAGTAGGTGTTATGGTAACTGTTGTAGTCGCTGATGGAGAGTATGTTTTTGTAATAATAGAATTGCGTGTATCAATAGCATCCAAAACAGCAACTACTACTTCGGTGGGCATCAAAGTCGTTTCCCTGCCCACTATCTTCGTCATGCCAAAAAACAAACCAAGCATGAGAATAACAAGTATTAACAAGCAAATCCAACGGGGAAACCTGTTCAAGCATATAATATCCTGATTGCCCTGCTTGAGCTGTTTGGCGACCTCTGCACCATCCCACGGTCGTTCCTGGGGATTGCCAGATAACATTCTTACAATCAAATCATCGAGCCACCTTGGCGTATCAGGCCGCAGGGAACGGGCGCGTGTCCCGGCAGGCTTATTCGCGCACATCCGACTCGTCAGTACTTCAAAGAGCACCAATCCTAGAGTGTAAACATCTGAAGCCGAATTCAGGTATTCTCGCGAGTTCTTCTGTTCCGGGCTCATATAGCCCGACGTGCCAGGATGGAGTGGCGGTTCACTGAGATTGGTACGCATGGACGGTCCACCGGGGATTTGCGCAAGACCCAAATCAGCCACTTTGGCGCGCCCCTTGTTATCGAAAAGGATATTGCTGGGTTTCAAATCGCGGTGAACGATATCCAGTTCATGTAGCTCCGCCAGTCCAGAAGCCACATCAATGCCGATTTGTATTACTTCTTCAATTGGGATAGGTTGTTTTGTCTTACGAAACTGAGCAATGCGGTCAGCCAGACTTCCACCAGGGGCGTATTCCATTTCCAGGACGAGTAGATCATCGACCTGTTGGAAATTATGCACCTGCAATAAATTGGGATGCGGTGTGGGGGTGTTCAGCCTGGCTCCCAACTGAGCTTCCATCTCAAAACGCTGCTGGCAATCGCTGAACGCTGTGCTGCCAACCCCAGGTGCGCCGCGCTTGAGCACTTTGATAGCCCGCTCGACCTTCAACCCTAAATGCGTGACGCGGTAAACTTCACCGAAAGAACCGTCATCGATCAGCTCTTCGATGCAGTAGGTATCCAGCAGCAATTCGTCTGGTTGGTAAGACATCCAGTCCCTCGCGTGTTATATAGAAATCCGTTGGTTGAATTATAACTAGGAATCGATTTCCATGGCTTAGTAAACCCTTCCATATCCACCGCGGCCGAGTTCTTCATGGAATTGGTATTTGCCGAGTTGGGTCATTGTCTTTCAAGCATTCAATGATCATCAAAAAAGTGGTTGGAATCAACATTCCAAGTGATATTCTCGGAGATGATAATTCTAAATGTTCTCTCAGTACCTGCTACACAATAGAAATCAGGATACATTTCATAGTCAAACCAACATGTTTGCACTTGATATTTTCCAGGGTACAACCCAATGTAGCTCGTAGATAGTTTTTGCAAATTTCTTGTAATGCTCCAATTGCCATTCAAAGTCGATACCGTTACCTGCAATCCTTGCTGAGACGTAGTGTTATTGTATATCGTCAACAAGTATGTTACTTGTGTCGGCGATGGAGTTGGCGTTAATGACGAAGTAATGGTTTTCGAAGGTGTATGGGTAGGCAATGTGGTAGGAGATGGTGAAGGCACAGTTATTGTTGGTGTTTTTGATTCAGTTGACGTTACAGTGTTGGCAGGAATCGTTGTTGGAGTAAGTGTTTTATTAGTAGATGGGGGTACAGTATTTGTAACTACAGGTGATGGAGTAATTGTCAAACTCAGACTGGATGATGGTAAAACTTGGAAATGAGTCGTTTGGGCGAGAGTCAATGTCTGTAAACTAGGCAAACCTCCCAAGAATAATAATCCAACGATTGACCCTACAAGGATAATCAAGCTAAATATGGTCCAGACTAAAAAAGGGATTTTTCTACCATTCTCTTTATGCTTTAATGCCTTCAAAGCCTGGTAGAACTTACTCGGTTTTTCGTATCGCTTGCTGGGCTTTTTCGTTAATGCTTTTCGCAACACTCTTTTTGACCCTGCTGGGACTTCGGGAGGCCATCGTGAGATAAAATTGGGACCATCGATGACATGTTTAGCCATAATGCTTGCACTGGTTTCGCCCTCAAACAACACCTTGCCAGTAATCATTTCATAGAACACACAACCAAGGCTATAAATATCTGTAGCGGGAGATACTCCCTTTTCGCGCCATAGTTCGGGAGCCATATAGGACGGTGTGCCGATCATGCCGCCAGTCGTTGTTTGAGATGTTCCAGTGGTCCCTAGAAGCGCCTTTGCAAAACCTAAATCAGAAAGATAAGCATTCCCATCTTTATCAAACAGGATATTTCCTGGTTTGGCATCCCGGTGGACATAATTCTGATCGTGTAAATAATCAAGAGCTTCGGCAATTTGTTGAATAATTTCTAGAGCGCGATCAAACGATAGATTTCCTTTTTGGGCTAATTTATCTTTCAACGATTTGCCCGGCATATATTTCATCGCTAAGAAATAGTAGCCTTGATCTTCCTCCAAATCATACGCAGGCACAATCCGTGGGTGGTCTAGCTGGGCAGCCAACTTAGCTTCCCGTTTGAAACGCTCGATAAAATCTTTATCTGCGGCTAATTCGGGTTTTAGAACTTTAACGGCTCTTTCAACCTCCAACACAGTATCATAGGCGCGATAGACGGTTCCGTATCCGCCGCGGCCAAGTTCTTCGTGAAGTTGGTATTTGCTGAGGCTTTTTGGCTCCATACGATTATCTGCCTTAATCAATACCTATCATATTATGGTTCGTGGATCTGTCCTATGTGAACATCGTCAACGTACCCAATTGATAGCTCTTCATTATCGCTCCATACCCCAATACTCAACCAATAAAGCGCTTCTTTAAGCTTATCGCTATCAAGTGGTATATGTGATCCTATTAAATTGTTGTCGAGATAAAACTTTATCTCCATATTTGAAGGATATAACTCTATTCTAACAACATGCCAAGTATCATAAAAAACTGAATTTCCTTCTGCTTGATAATCATATCCAGCTTCATCCCTTCGCTCCCAATTAGTAGCAAAACAACTACCCCAAGCTTCTTGCTCATTGCTAGATGCATTGATATAACACTGACCAAGCCAGGAACCTTCACCTAAATCAGCACCAAGATTCAGGTAAATGTTTCCTGCATGGGCACTCGAATCCAGCATGAGCTTAGCTTCAAAGAAAGTAGGCTTATTTGATGTTAAATCAAACAATGATGAATCTAGGTACCTCAGAGCAGCTAATCCGGTCACACTATTTGCTAATTGACTCTCCTTCTTCATCATGAGAATCCCGTTTTGTTGGACAATATGACCTTCTGGGGGATCAGAAGAATCCCAAAGTCCAGAGTGAAATCTTCCATCAAAGGCAGGATTATTAAAATTATCATATACTGTAGGATCAGAATCTATGGTTGCTGATGGAGACAGCGTAGGGCTTGGCTGAACTGTATTGGTAGGTTTTTGAGTATAAGTACTTGTCGGTACTGGACTCTTAGTCGGTATAGATGTTAACGTCGCAGTTGGAGAAGGAGTCGCTTTCGCAGTTGGGCTTACCGTTTTAGTGGTTTCCGCAATCGTTATCATCGTGTCGGTTGGCGTTGGGATTTCTGTTCCCCTTCTAATTAGCATCGAACCAAAGATCAAACCCAGAATGATTATTATCCCAGCTAACAAGCAAACCCATCGGGGAAATCTACTCAAACATTTCTTATCCTGATCACTACGTTTCAACAACGCTGCAACTTCATTGCCATCCCAAGGGCGATTCTGGGGATCGTCGGACAATATTTTGGTAATCAGATCATCTAACCATCCGGGCACATCAGGACGCAAGGATCGAACGCGCGTACCAGCGGGTTTTCCCTTATATACCTTCCCTGTCAGGGTTTCAAAGAGCACTAATCCTAGAGCATAGCTATCTGAAGCTGATGGAAGGTAATCTCGCGAATTTTTCTGCTCTGGACTCATGTATCCGGGTGTTCCCGGATGGGGTGGTGGATTACTGAGCCTAGTCCGCATGGATGGACCGCCAGGAATCTGCGCTAAGCCCAAATCAGCCACTTTGGCACGCCCCTGACCATCAAAGAGAATATTGTTGGGTTTGAGATCGCGATGAACGATATCTAGCTCATGCAGTTCAGCCAAACCTGAGGCCACATCAATGCCGATTTGAACAACTTCATCGATAGGGATGGGTTGTTTTGTTTTTCGTGCATGAGCAATACGACCAGCCAGGCTGCCGCCGGGGGCGTACTCCATCTCCAGAATGAGCAGGTCATCGATATGTTGGAAATTATGCACCTGCAGCAAATTTGGATGAGCGGATGGGGTGTTCAGCTCAGCTCCCAATTGGGCTTCCATCTCGAAACGCTGCTGGCAATCACTGATCTCGGTGCTGCCAATCCCAGACGCGCTGCGCTTGAGCACTTTGATGGCCCGCTCTACTTTCAACCCCAGATGTGTGACGCGGTACACATCACCGAAAGAGCCTTCAGCGATTAGCTCTTCGATGCGGTAGGTGTCCAGCAACACATCGCTTGGTTGGTATGACATCCAGCCCCTCTCGCTAGACTAGCAAATCCATTAAGTGAATTATAAACTAAGGTTCAGCGTCCATGACACAACGGAAGCCATAGTAGACAGTTTTGAAATCTGGACCATAACTTGAACGTGATGTAACACTTACTCCGTTATCATTCGAATAATATGAGCCTCCTCGGACACCGCGAGATGATCCTGAAGATGGTCCAAGAGGATTCTCCTTAGGTGAGTTTTTGTAATAATTTTCATCATACCAATCTGCAACCCATTCACCAACATTACCAGCCATATCCAATACTCCATAAGGGCTGGCTCCATCGGGATAACTACCGACTGGTGCAATACCATTTTCGCCATCATCATAGTCACGGTTAGAATAATACTTTGTACAACTACTATCGCAAAAATTCGTTAGTTCCCCATTAAAATGTTTCCCCCACGGATAATACCTACCATCGGTACCTCTAGCCGCCTTTTCCCACTCTGCTTCTGAAGGCAACCGAGCTCCTCGCCACTCACAATAAGTATTAGCCGCATACCAATTTACTAACACTACTGGGTGTTCGGTGTGTTGGGGGCTCTCATACATAGAAATCAAGTATGGCCTTGTGCATACCCCCTCGTTTACGCAATTAGCATACTGCGCATTCGTAATTTCAAACTTGTCAATATAGTAAGCTTCCAGTGAAACAGAATGAGCGGGGTGTCTATCCGTAAACCTACTATTCACACAAGTATAAACTGCTTCCTCATACAAATTTAGGCACTCATTAATTGAATCTTCTACATCACTACCCATTTCAAATTCACCCTTAGGAATATAGATCATAACCATACCATCCATCGGCGATATTTGGGTCGAGCCAGCCATTGGGGTTGGGGTAGGGGTAGGGGTTGGTGTATCAGTCACTGTTGGGGGTATTGTTTGTGTAGGTGAGGTAGTTATCACAATCGTGTTGGTTGGGGTCCGAGTAGATGTTGGTATAGTGGTATTCGCAAAAGTTGAAGTCGACTCGATTTCAATCAAAGCGGCTTCTGTATGAGTGGTTGGGGTTATTGTAGGTAAAGGATAAATGATTCCCCTAAAAACAAATGCAATAAGCAAAATGAACAGCACACCAATGCCTGATACCCATCCCCACCTGGGGATTCTTTCATATAGGACGCGTAGCCTTCCAGGTTCTTTTTGACCTTTTGCCTTATCCCACCCTTGCTGTATTGCTTCTTGCAGGTGCTCAACTTTTCTGTAGCGCTTGCTTTTGTCTTCATCATCTCTAGTAACACGGCCTGGTTGCTCAGCTAATGTCCGAGTAAGGATTTCATCCAACCAGGGTGGAACATCAGGCTGGTGATCGCTCACACGGGCTCCATATTCATCTTTATATGCGATGCCAGTAAGGACTTCGAATAGCACACATCCCATTGAAAAGATGTCCGAACTGGGCAACAATAACCCCCGGCTGATCTCCTGTTCAGGTGACATATATAAAGGCGTACCTGGTTGCGCTTCCGCCAGGCTGCCCAGCAGTGAGCGACGGCTCGTGTCATCAGGCACTTGAGCTAGCCCTAAGTCAGCAATCTTGGCTGTACCGTTCTCTCCAAAGAGGATGTTAGAGGGTTTGAGATCACGGTGCACGGCCTTTAACTGTTCATGGATGGTCTGCAAACCCTCGCATACATCCAGGCCTAGTTTTACGACTTCTTCAATTGAGAGCATGCCTTCCTTGTCTAGCTGATCCCTCAAGCTACCCCCTTGTGCGTATTCCATTACAAGGCAAAGTTCCCCCTCGACTTCTTCAAAATCATACACTTTGATCACATTGGGGTGATCCAGCCTAGCCCCCAGTTGGGCTTCAAATTCAAACAGTTCACGCGCTTTCTGGAAATCCTGGCTGCCGATTCCTGGCGCATCTCGGCGCATTATTTTTACTGCCCGCGGCGCGTTTAGCTTCAGGTGGGTGACGTGGTAGACCTCGCCAAAAGCACCGCGCCCGACGAGGGAATCGACACGGTATTTATTTAGGAGAATGTCGCCAGCTTGGTAAGACATGAATGGAATCACTCTGTTGGATATTGAATAATCCAACTATATACACTAGATATTTCCCAGAATAAATCGGAAGAAACAAAAAATGTGTCAGAAGCACATTCTCCTTCTCTCCATTCGTTTGGCAGAGTAGAACCAAACATCGAATACCAATTATAGGTATAGCATATTTTTATGCTATGTACACCACCATCTAGCCGGGCTGCTTTGCGCGCGCCAGGTTTTTGACGTCCCAATGATACGTAGTCCAAATACAGGTTATGGTTACTTGTACTATTCCAAAATGTAACTAGAAATGTGTTTTCGCTATCTGCGACGGGTGCTAGGGGAGAAATGACATCAACAGCCTCGATATCGAAAAGTTCTTCCACAGCATCCAACTGAATCCACCCATACAAACCCTCTTGGATGTAGGTGTATAACCATTCTCCGTCGTGGCTTTTGCCTTCAACAGTTAGCTCATCGTCCATCGAAATCGAGGCGATTATCGGGTAACCCAGGCCTGGCTCGGTGCGCGCATACGTTGCAAATTGGATGAATGCAATAGGTTTTGGTTTCGGTGTAAACGTCGCTGTAGCCGTTGGCGTTAACGTTGGCAGTGGCGTCTGAGTTTGCGTTAGAGTTGGGGTATGGGTATAAGTCAAGGTCTGAGATGGCGCAATGGTAACTGTTGGAGTTTCACTACTGATTACAAGATTTTCTGTCACCGTTAATGTAGAGCCTTGTTCTACAGGAGAAAACGGGAATGCAATCCCTCCACCGTAAATGAGAGCACCAAAAACAGCACTTGCAGCAACAAATGATACAAACAAAATTCGGGCCCAAAGAGGGATTCGCTTCCAAAATGGCCGAGTGATTTCGTCAGAGTGCGGTTCGGTTTCCTCTTCAACAAGTCCTTCCTCGACATCCGGTCCACCCTCCTTTTTCCTTACACCCCCCAAAAGAAGTTGACATAATTCCTCGCCATCCCAGGGACGATCGTTTCGTTCAACGGATACACACTGGGACACCAATTTATCAAGCCAATCGGGCACATCGGAACGAATATCTTGGAGAGATATTCCCGGACGCTGATCCTTGTAGAGTTCACCAGTAAGCATTTCGAAGACTAGACAGCCAAATGCGTAAACATCAGAATTGAATTGCAGGTATCCTTTCTCATATTCTTGTTCTGGCGACATATAGGCTGGCGTCCCAGGATGATGTCCTGACAAACTTCCGTAATGCGAACGGCCGCTCAATTTTTGAGCTTGGGCAAAACCCAGATCAGCTATGCGCGCCACCTTCTTGGCATCCAACAGCACATTTGAAGGCTTCAGATCTCGATGAACGATATTTTGGGCGTGTAGCGCAGAAAGCCCGTTTGCAATATCCTGGGAGATGCGGATAACTTCAGCTATGGAAAGAGGCTGGTTTTGAGCTATGTAATCTGCCAGGTTTCCACCCTCTGCAAAATCCAACACCTGGATGAGTATATCCCCATCTTCCTCTAATTCGTAAACTTTGAGTATGTGTGGATTGTCCTTGAGTTGTTCGTAGAGTTGACCTTCCAGTCTGAAACGAGAACTAAGATCTGAAAACTCATTTTCTGACAATCCAGGAGAGTCGCGGCTGATAACTTTTAATGCACGAACTCCGCCGGAACCCTTATAGTTGGCACGATAAACTTCCGCAATCGCTCCACTGCCAATGAATTCTTCAACATGGTAGCGTCCCTGCAAGACAGGTTGACCAAGCGAAAGAAGCGTGGGTTTCTCAGGATTATACAAATTACTACCTTTAGCGTGCCATCAAGGGCATACCCTATGTTAGGGAGAACAAGCTGCTCTCCTGCTATCTCAACGTAGATGCCTTGATTCTAATATCTGCATCAACTTTAATTACCACTTCTGACCTGCATTTACTCTCGTAGACTTCTCGAGAGATCACATTAAAATTTGTTGGAATACAAACGGAAAAACCGTACTCACCAGCGGGTAAATTTATGGATGTGGTTTGACCAATATCTAACACACTATACCCGTGAGGTCCTTTTATTTGAGCGAAATCAAAATCATCATTTTCTATTATTACCTTATAAAGAATTGGTGTGGGTGGGATATCATATTGTTCCAGTGTTGATACACTAACATCAAGATCAAGAAGCTCTGATGCAATCCAGCCTTCTCTCCCATCAGCTAATTGAAAAACAATAAAAGTGCCATCAAGGCTTTGCCCCAAGATTCCACGCTCATCGCCTTTTGACAGTTTCAAAATTATTGGATAAATTGATGATGGGCCGTAACGTACGTTTGCGTTGTCATACTTAACAATAGCGATCGGCAGCGGGGTTGGGCTGGGTGTATGAGTTGGCGTGTCAGTGGGGGTATATGTTAGTGTTGAAGTAGGTGTAAAGGTGGGAGTTGCAGTCTCAGTAGCAGTCATTGTTTTAGATGGAGCAATGGTCATCGATGGTGTCGCCTCGTCGATTAACTGGTTTGCGGTCTCTGATAAACTCACTGCCTGCAAATCCACCACAGTGGACTTTGATGGTTCTCTCCCGTCTCTGGTAATAATGATACCAAGAATGACACTAACAACGATAAGCAACGCGATCACGATCCAGGCAAAAAGTGGGATTCTCTTCCAAAAGGGTGGCAACTTTGCTGCTGTCTGTTCTCTTGTCTCGCGATCTTGCATCTCTTCAGAAACCTTATCGGACGTGATGCCTTCCTGGACTTCATAAATTTCCGTTTTCCCTTCCATACCCGACTGAATAAGTTTACATAATTCCGCACCATTCCAGGGACGCTTTTCAGGATCAACAGAGACACAGCGGAGCACCAACATTTTCAGCCAACCAGGAGTATCAGGGCGCAAATTTTTAAAACTCGTACCAGGACGTTGATTTTTATACACTTGCCCGGTTAGCATCTCGAAAACCAGACAGCCAAAAGCATACACATCAGAATTTGGCTGAAGATATCCCTTCTCGCTAGCTTGCTCTGGCGACATGTAGGCTGGAGCCCCGGGGTGATAATCAGCCCCACTCCCGTAGAGGGACCGGCCACTTAACTTATGGGCTTGTGCGTATCCAAAATCAGCTACCTGGGCGTTCCCATTTGAATCCAACAATACATTAGCCGGCTTAATATCGCGGTGAACGATATTTTGAGCATGTATCTCAGACAATCCTTCAGCGATACCCAGACTGATATGAAGCACTTCACTGATTGGTATGGGGTGGTTAGTTGTTATGTATTTGGCCAAGCTGCCGCCCGCTGCATAATCCAACACCTGAATAAGTAAATCCCCCTCTTCTTCCAGTTCGTAAACTTTGAGTATATGTGGATTGTCTTTGAGAAGTTCGTAAAGCCGTCCCTCAAGCCTGAAACGGTTACCATGTTCTGAAAATTCATTCTCAGAAAGCCCTGGAGTCTTCCGGCTGATAACCTTCAAAGCCCGAGCCCCGCCAGTGCCAATATTGGTTGCACGGAAAACTTCGGTAAAAGCGCCACGGCCAATGAATTCTTCAACACGATAGCGACTTTGCAAAACGAATTGGGAAGGAGCAAGAAGTGTTGTCATTTTTTTTCTAAATTCCTTTCACAGCCCTACCAGCTTTAGCCGCTTCTAGTCTAGCATGATTATGCTGCGCGAGTAATATTTGGAAACTGCATCCAGCTTCAATTATATAGAGCGGTACAACTCACACATACCTCGCGCCCGGATAAATCTTCGACGCGGTACTTGCTCAGACAGGTGTCGCCGGGGCAGTAATTCATTGTTCGAAAAACTCTCGCGGCCCCTCCAGCTTCAAACGCTCCCAGGCCGCCGTAAACATGCTGCGCGGGTTGTATTTGACCCTGGCATCCAACTTCGAAAGCATGGCCAACCGAGCATCGGGGTTATAGCGGGGATCTTTATTGATATATTCCTGAAATTGTTCAGTAGAGAGAGATGCCATGTCAAGCTGGGGTTCGTATGCAGCGATCAGGGCGGCATAAGGTGTGGAAAGGATACCAATCTGGTTCTCCAGCCAGGCGAAATACAAGCGCCCAAAAATGCGGCTGAGGGGTAAGTTCACCAATTGCCTTGCTTTATCATCATGCTCCAAACATAGGTTCTGCAGATACAAGATAATCTGGTTGCTGACCTTTGGAGCAACCTCAGTTTGCTCCAGAAAGATGAATTTGACCAAATCCACTAATTTACGAATACTGACCTTGACACCAAAAGGATAGATGCGTATTGGAAAAATGCTTTGAAACCTCACTAACAGCTCGAACATGCGGCCCGGGCGTGGGCGGTCAGCCCACTCCCCCACTGGGCGGTGCGATTTGAACATGACATACTGCCAAACCCAGTCCATCCAGCCGGTTTTGAGCAGGATCCATTTGTGATGAATCGCCCGCGCCATTTCTAGAGCATGTTGATCTTCATAAGGCAGCCTGGCCCGGTAAGCCAACATAGCCGGCCACAGACCAGTGGCTCCAGATTGTCTACCTAAAGATGTGTATTCCAACAAGAAACCCCACCCCCAGCGTTCCATGGCCACATCGCTGACAACGTGAGCCAGGGCACGAAGGTTCTGATCATTCAAGCCGTTTACCCCATACTTTATTTCGTAATGAGATGGATTGATCAATGTACTCCGGCCAGGGATGTGAAACACTCCGAGGTGATAATCCTTCCACTGCACTCCAGGTGGCACACCATCAAGACCACAGGCTTGGGCGATTGTCGCTTTCATGGCATCATCTGAATCGACCAATTCATACCCACCCTGGAAACCTGCTGGTAGAGGATGCCTGCCTAGCTCCAGTTCGACCAGCATCATACTATCGGTGTCCTGGAACCATTCCACCATGGTTGCATCAGGCCGGGAGTAAGGACGATGGCGCATTTTAGGAAGGTGGATTTCCACTTTTGGCGCGGGTTTTTGTTCTAGCTCTCCACGGTACTCAGCCAGGAGCGAATCAAGACGGGTTTCCCAGACTTTGATGGGTTCAAGCATTTCCACACCAAGGTTACCCTGGGTGGATGTGATATTGTCCAGGCGATTTTCGAATTGTTGGCGTTTGGAATTCAGGTTATGTTTCATGATCACTCATCATTGAAAAAACATGTATAGTTTTCTATAACGAAACCGATTACACTGCTCAATTCCAATTCATCTACACGAATAAATATCATCACCATATTGTTTTTGAGAGAAATCATGGTAGAACTAGCCATGTGAGTATGTGTTCGGGTGCCTGAGGGAACACGACTGAATCCAATCCATATATACCTAAAAACGCTGCATTGATAAGTTCCCAAAACATGACAATATAAGAAATGCTAATAATAGATAAAATTAGCCAACCATTGATGGTCGATTGACCACTATCAATATAATCATGATAGCCAAAAAACATCGATGGGATCATAAAATATATGAGAACAACAATAAAGAATGATCCCAACAAGGCCTCAAATATCGGCCAACCATAAGATATTAGACTCGCGAGACCAACAACTGAACCAACAGGAATGCCTAAAATTACTATTGCCCCAATACCACAATCTAAATATTCCATTATTGCTAAAGATATTGCAATTGAAATTACCATTGCAATAACAAAAACTGAAAAATATTCAGTAAAAAATATTTCAATCGCCAACACACCGAAAACCTTGATTATGTATGCATCTCTAGAATCCCAGAATAATGACGTTGTAAAACAAAATATTCCAATTACTATCAACATCCACAATGAATTCGTTGCTATTGAGGCATTTTGTGAGTATGTGTTTAGGGGAAGATTTATCCAAATTACTCCCATTGCAAAAGGGAGCCAGTATAATATACTTGATAACACAGAACTGAGTAATTTAAATCTAAATATCCCCTCTTCATTTAGCCGTTCTCTATATTCCATCAAACGATCAGGTTTGATAAATAACCACAGACACAATACTATCCAATGCCAAGGATTCCACGGTTTGAGCCAACCCACATGAATACTAATCTTCATTTTCCGACGGATTGAGAAAACAATTGATTTTTGTTTCCTGTTAAATGTCGCTTCCCCAAATTCGCGGATTTGTTCTAGATTCATTTCTAATTGTCGCCATTCCTTACGGCTAAGCGCATCTTGTGCTTCTTCTATAGTACGATCAATTTCTTTCTCCCTCTTATCTGCTTGAATTTGGGCTCGCTCTTCGATTTCTTGTTGTACCTGGTTTATCTTTTTCCGGAAATCTTCGGCTAATCTTTTTCCATCTTTCCCCAAATTAGCTAATGCAGGTAATAATAATTCTGCCTGGCTCCAATGTTCGTTCTTCAATGCAGACAGAAGTTCTTTTTTTAGATTGTCAATCTCCTTTGCTCGTTTCTCAGCTTCTATTCGTTCCCTTTCTTCCACATGTTTCGTCATTAATGTATCAACAAATACCCCAGCATTCGCGTAACGCATCCCGAGATCATTTGCCAACCCTTTTTCTAGAACGATATTGATCTCCCTAGGCACTCCAGGTGGCCAATTCTCCGGATATTGTGGTCCATCCATGATCTGCTTGAAGATTTGTGTAAGCTTATCTCCACCAAATAGTGATCGTCCCATCAGCATCTCGAAGAACACACAGGCCAGACTATAAATGTCAGCTGCAGGATTCCAGCCCTGCCCATCCCAGGCTTCTGGCGACATATAAGCCGGAGTACCCAGAATCCCACCGGTCAGGCTCATGGTGGAGCTGTTATCGGCGGAAGCCAATGACTTAGCGAAGCCAAAATCGGTCAGGTGAGCTCTACCATCGGCATCAAAGAGAATATTGCCCGGCTTGATATCGCGATGAACCAGATCCAGGTTATGGGCGTAATCCAGCGCACCAGCAACTTGTCTCAGGATTTCGAGCGCTCGCGAGAATGTCAAAGACCCTTCATTGTCCAACAAATCTTTGAGTGATCCACCGGACATATATTCCATAGTCAGGTAAATCCTGCCCTGATCTTCCCCCAAATCATACACTGGGACGATATGGGGATGCTTGAGCCGTGCCACCAAGCGGGCTTCTTCGCGGAAGCGCTCGATGAAGGTCGGGTCAGCCACCAGGGTTGGATGCAGAACTTTGACGGCACGTTCGATCTGCAAAGCTTCATCACGGGCGCGGTAGACCGTGCCATACCCGCCACGACCGATTTCTTCTAACAAAGTGTATTTGCCAAGTTTTATGCTGAGAGTCATGGCTTACCCCAGGCTAGACATCCTCAAAACGGATGTTTATGTTGGTGGTTCCATTTCCGAGATCCACACCCTGAACCACAATTGATTTACCGTTAGGATGGCCATCAAAAACCATGCTAAAAGTTGTTTCTGTGATTGCAGTATTTATTTCGCGCTCCGTCAAACCAATTGCATTGAGTTCCTCTCGATAGAAGGTGATAGCTTCTTCAACGGTAAGGCTGGTGGCGAAATTGACTTGTCCCCCACCACCGGTAAAATTCTGGACATTTGAGGGCAAAGGGAATTCAGTATCATATGCGCTAGAAGCTACTTCAGGTGTCAGCGTAGATGTTGGAGATAGAGTGTCACTAGATTGGATAGGTCGTATTGTCTCGGTTGGACGCTGGGTAGATTCAAGTAGCACAACAGCCATGGTCGGGGTTGGCCGGATAATATACCAGATTAGCCCTCCCCCGCCAATTACCAGCGCGGTGAGACCAAACAAGATTGCAACCACAACTACACCCCATATCCATCTTCGTCTTCGGGCTGGCTTCTTCGGAATCGTTACTATTGGCTTTGACATCTGATCTGCCGATTTATCCAGGTCTGGTTTTCCATCCTTAGCATCTGGCGCTGTCTTCTCCATCAAGTCCCTAAGAGCTTCAGAAAATTCGTCCATACTCGCATAGCGGTTTTCTGGTTTTGTAGCTAATGCTTTGAGGAAAAAAGTCTCGATCCCTTCAGGTACGTCTTGTGGCCAACTTTGAGGAAAACTAGGGCCATCGAAAACGTGTTTCTTGACAAACTCAACCGGGGTTTCGCCCTCAAATAGTGCTTGACCTACTATCATTTCAAAGAAAACACAAGCCAGGCCGTAGACATCCGTTGCTGGGCCAGTTTCCTTTCCTTCCCATACTTCTGGAGCAATATAAGCTGGTGTACCCACAATGCCCTCGCTGGCGCTCAACGACGTGCTGCTAGCGCTCGATAGCGCTTTAGCAAAACCCAAATCGCTCAGCCGAGTCTTGCCATCTTTCTCAAACAGGATGTTGCCAGGCTTGACATCACGGTGTACCAAATCCCGATTATGGGCAAACCCCAGCGCTTCAGCGATCTGGAAGGTGATCTCCACGGCTTTATCGAAGGGAATGTGTCCTTCCTTTGCTAACAAATCTTTTAATGAACCGACGGACATATATTTCATAGCCAGGAAAAAGCGTCCCTGGTCTTCCCCCAGATCATAGACGGGCACGATGTGAGCATGCTCAAACTGAGCCGCCAGTTTGGCCTCTTGTCGAAAGCGTTCAATAAATTCGGCGTCAGCCACTAGGACCGGGTGTAGGATTTTGTCTGCGCGTTCGACCTCCAAAACGGTGTCATTGGCATGGTAGACTGTGCCATATCCACCGCGGCCGATTTCTTCTATTAAAA
>CAZLNX010000095.1:0-16704 GCA_964560795.1 uncultured Anaerolineales bacterium
CCCTCCGCAGCCAGTCGTTCATGCCATCACAGGTGATGGCTTAGTAGTTACTTCTAATCGAACAAATGAAGCTGACATGAGGGCAACTTGTCAATCCTCTTTGCTCTTTTCGTGTTGCTCTTGCAGGTATGCCCTGCGTGCTTCACGGGCGCGCTCCTGTCGCTGAATCCTGACGAATAAACCTAAATCTAAAACAGCATACAGGAGTAATAGAATTCCCACCAACAAAACTGGAAAAGTGAAGTATCCCAGAAATAATCCTAAAAATAAAGCCACCCAAACCAGAAGGGCAAGACCAACTCGAAAAAAGATTACGAATCCGACAAAAGCATCAAGGCTTTGTAATCGCTCGATGCTGCGGACAAATAAATTTCTAATCCAATAAAAACTATTCCGCATAATGTTTGTATAGTTTTTACACCAATTTAGGGCCTAAAATTGTTAGTTATTTGCTGAAATTGTTAGCATCAGTTGGGATGCGGGTAAAATATGCAAATTACTGGTCGTCAGGAGGTTAGAATGCCTTGGATAAAACAAATCCCCCTGGAAGAAGCCACTGGGCTATTAAAACGTCAATTTGATGCCGCCATCAAACGAGCTGGACGGGTTTGGAATATCGTCCACATCATGAGTCTCAATCCTCTTCTGATGAAGGACAGCATGCGGTTCTATCAAACCTTGATGAAGAGCGAATCTCCACTCACCAGAGTACAACGGGAAATGCTGGCTGTAGTGGTTTCCGCCGAAAATGGTTGCCACTACTGAAGACAATCTCACGCACATGATCTCCGTGAAGAGATTTCCTCAGTAATGCTCGATCCATATGAAGCAGATAAATTCATCCATGCCCTCGCACGTGATTGGCGGTTTGCACCCCTTGATACAGTTGATCGTGCGTTATGTGAGTTTGCTGCAAAACTCACACACCACGCAAACGAAATGACCCCTGAAGACATCAATACTCTCAGGGATCATGGCATGGATGACCGCGCCATTCATGATGCGGTACAGGTGATTGGATATTTCAACTACATCAACCGTGTGGCAGAATCTTTGGGAGTCGATCCCGAGGATTTTATCCGCACTTGGGGGAGTACCGAATGAAGGTCATCTACGATGGGGAGTGCCCAGTTTGCATATCGTTAAAAGATTTCGCTGAAAAACGAACTGCCCAGGAACCTCTGGAATTCATCCCCTTTCAGTCAGACATCTTCCCCGATCAGGCCGAGGGCCTGACCCGTAATCTAGCAAGCCAAGCTCTGTACACACTCACAGATAATGGGCATCAAGCCCGAGGGGCTCGTGCCGTATTCCAGGTGATGATATGCTTGCCTGGATTTTGGGGTGCTGCTGGACGAATACTATCGCTTCCACCCTTAGCCTGGATCGCGCAACCTGCCTACGCCCTATTCGCTCGCCATCGACATAAGATCAGCAAGTGGCTGTAATCATCAAGGCTGAGCATCTCTGACGCAGCGGAATCCATAACTGGCCAACACGGCTGTTGGATCATACCAACCTCGCGCCGCAACACGCAGCGCACTCTCACTCTCATCCCAGGCCCCGCCGCGTACTACTCTGGCACCTCCCGAATCCGGACCAAGTGGATTTTCTACTGTATCAGTGAACTCTTGATAATAATCCTCCGCATAGTAATCCGCTACCCACTCCCAGACGTTTCCAGCCATATCATATAAGCCATAACCATTGGGAGCATAGCTTCCAACTGCATCCGTATCGGTAGCATCGCATTTTTGGTCATCATCGAATTTAGCACCATTGGGTGCAGTCGAATCGCAAACCGGATGCTCATCCCCACAAGTATATTCATTTCCATCCAAGCCGCCGCGAGCGGCCTTCTCCCACTCCGCTTCGGAAGGCAGTCGCCCACCACGCCAGGCACAGAAAGTAGCCGCTGATTCCCAAACAATATTCACCACAGGATAGTTAGCATATTCTGGATTCCCGTAATAACTCTCTCGCGTGAATGAGCTTGATTCTGGCGGTGGTTGACATTTCCCATCTTCGACACACAAGGCGTACTGATAATTGGTGACTTCATACTGATCGATATAGAAATCATCCAAATAAACGCCATGAGCCGGCCACTCATTGGGTTCACCCTCGTCATCTCCCATTAAAAATTTCCCTGCTGGGATCAATATCATAGGATTGTCCGCATCAACAATTTCCTGAGGAGAAACCTTGGTAATATCAGCAGCGGTGCTTCCACCTCCCAATAAGGTGAATATCACAAAGCCAATCCAAGCCAAAATCCCGAGACCAACCAGTGAAAACAGACCCCTTCCCCAATTGGGAAGCCTACGGAACCAACTTTCTGAGACATCACTCCGGGGCTTAGGTTTTGGTTTTTCGATCTCCAACTTGGGAGTTTTTATGGTTTCAAATTTCCCGGGGGCAACTTCTTGGACATGCGCTTCTCGGAAAACTTCTTCGATGGTATCAATCAGTCGAGCAACATCTTCATCGAAACCCACATGACTGATCTCCAATCCCTGTCGTCTGGCCAAGGGCTTGAGTGACTCAGGTAGATCTTGGGATCGGGGCATACTCGCTCCCCCAACCAGCGCAGGGATGACACGGATATCCCGCTCCAAAGCGCTGACGATCTCCAACCGCACAAAATCTTCGGGGTTTTCTAAGCGTATGTTTCCTGACTCGTCTTGTGCAGAAAGCCATTTTTTGCCAATCAATACAATCAGCGCATCACACTGCCCCACGGCTCTCTCAATTTCTTGAACAAAATCCACCCCCAGTTTGATACCAGAAACATCCATAAAGATGCGGTTATCGCCAAAGCGAGCTTGCAATCTGTCGAAGATTCTCCCGGCGAAACCGGCACTATCTTCACGTCGGTAGCTGATGAAAATCTGACCGCTCATCACTCTATCCTCTCTGGAGACAGTTCCCACCCATGGGGCAGTATCACCCCAGGTTTCAGGAAAGAAAGTCCTGTCTACTTACCTGTCAATCACTGCCATTCGCACTGGCTGATCGTGATCCAGATACTGGGAGGCAGATCTCCCCTGGCAGAGCCCCATTCCCAAAATGCCACGGCAGGAACACCCGCTTCTAATGCAGCGTCCAAGAACTCCTTTAGTTCTCCGGCTGTGGGCTGCCAATCTCCATCAAGATGCGCTGGTCCTATAGGGAGAATATCGATCTCTGGATCGAGTTCTTCAAATTCAAGGATCGACCGCAACAACTGTTCTTGCGGGTTATTGGCTTGCACCCAAAATACCTGGGGCATCATATAATCAGCACCCTCGAGAAATTCTTCGAAGGGGAACGGAGCATGGAAATTCGGGAAACGATAGGAACTCAAGCCAACTGGCACATCAGGCAAGTTAGCCAACAAGGTGCTCATATAGATACTGGCTACCTCGTCTTTACCGGCCTGTTTGAATTCTGCTTCGGCATTCACAACGAACCCATCAAGCCCCAGTTCCTGAACCCGATTACTACCCGCCAGCGCCTCTTCTTTAGGATCATCCCCATAAATATACTGCCAACCCCAAACCTGTATTCCTTTGATATGTAAGGCATCGATAGTTTGAGGTAACAAGTCACGGCCCTCATCCGTATAGTGGCGATAAAACTGATCACCATCTGCGACCTTGATGATCACGAAGGATAAACCCGCCTCAACGGCTGCTTCAGCAATGGCATCGGGGTCGCCGCCCTCCACATCTTGAAGCTTCCAAATGAACATGCCCTTTCCAGATACTTCTTTCTCGCTGGTCAGGCGGACTATGGATGTTTGTACCAGATTAATCAATACCAGGTTCTGATCACAATCTTCCGTCGTATCGAAAATAATTGGATCACTTAAGGCCTGGCCATCATCACCGAGTAATTGTAGAGAAAGTGTCCCAGATGATGCAATGGGCATCTCGGCCAATGTAAATTCAAAGCCGCTCTCGCCATAGAGTTGTGCCGAGCCGGACAACACCAATTCATCGATCTCAGTGTCGCCCAAGGTGCCTGTCAGGCTGACACCCAGATTAACGATAGGTGTATCTTTTTGATCGAAAACCTGTCCAGCAACACCTAACCAACTACAGCCTAAATCCGGATATGCGATGTTTGATAAATATGCAGGAACACCAGCCTGTACTTCAAATGGTTTCTCGGGTTCCGGGGTTGCCGTCAATGTTGGGATAGCAGTAGGTTCTCGTTCTTCTTCTGGTGTGGCCGATACAAAAGCTTGTGTCAATAAAACAGCGACGGTCCCAGTGCGATCTGCAGTGGGAGTTAGAGTCACAGTTGGAGTGACATTAAGAATTTCCTCAACTACCGCGGTAAATGTTCCAACAAAAGGATTCGATGTAGCGGTTGGTTGCGGGATATCCAATGTTGATTCTGCACCTTGGGTAAGCAACTCACTGATGATAGTGGCATTTTCATTTCTACGGGTCATCTCGACGCTTTGCTCAGATTGGGTGTATATCATAGATGCAAACCAGAAGGTTAACCCGATAAAAATTCCAATAATTGCCAGGCTGATAAATCCTCTAATTTGAGCTGACAAATCATTCCACCACGAAAAGAAACGCGGCAGTTCATCTTCCTGAGGCTTAGATTTTTGAGGTGATTCTCCCAAGATCCTTTCCAAGGTTTTGATCAAACGGGCAACATCATCATCGAAACTGGCATGATCAATCTCTAAGCCCTGACGACGCGCCAACGACTTTAAAGACTCAGGCAAATCCGTTGAACTGGGCATTGTCGCCCCGCTCACCAAGGCAGGGATCACTCTAATCTTGCGTTTGAGGGCGCTTTCAATTTCCAAACGCACGAAATCTTCTGGTCGATCAAGCCGCCGATTTCCATCTGCGTCTTTTGCATTCAGCCAGCGCCTGCCAATTAATACGACCTGAACTTTGCAAGAGCCAACTGCTTTCTCGATCTCCTCGACAAAATCGGTACCCAAGTCAATAGCACCGATATCCATGAAGATGCGATCGGCACCAAAACGCGCTTTGAGTCGGTCATAAAGGCGGCCTGCGTATCCTGCGCTGTCGCCTCTTCGGTAACAAATGAAGATTTGATCGCTCATATATTACAACTCATCTTCGCGATAATATTGTTTTTCTTCCGAATGATAGAGTAGTTCACAAGAGGGACAAAACCACCACAGCCGGTTTTCACTTCGAGATAGAGTCACATGGCAATCCCGGCATATATAGCCAGTGCCGGGAATTGGAGGGGTAATTTGGGCAGCTACCTTAGGGGGCTCGATTACCGCAAATGGACCCGTAGAAAGCAGAATGACCCTACAAGTACCTAATTCCCAACCAATCACCCTGCGAGCATCATCAGCCGATTCGGCTTCGACTTCCCAGATTTCACCTGTATCACGATGTACGACTCGATAACGCGGCATTCCTCTGTCTCCTCAAAAAAAGTATATCACGATATTTGGAGTAATTATGGTCTATTTCAGATCATGGTATACTCCGCGCCTATGAATGACGTCTTGGCCTTCACATCTCACGTTGCCCAGGAAACGGGGAAACTTCTACAGGAGTACTACAATCCTGCTGGTATCAGCACCTCACGCAAAGATGATTCCACAGCAGTTACCGAGGCGGACCTCGCGGCTGATCAGCTGATCAGCGAGCGTATCAGCGAGAACTTCCCTGAGGATGGCTTACTCAGTGAGGAAGCTAATACCACCTACCCCGACGATAAACCTGCCGTATGGGTTGTAGATCCCCTGGACGGTACTACAAATTTCAGCCTGGGACTGCATTATTGGGGCGTCGCAATCGCAAGACTTGTGAATGGCGAACCTGATACAGCAGCACTATATTTCCCTATGTTAGGAGAGTTGTTCACCGCTCAACGCGGGGGCGGTTCTTATCTCAATGGAGAACGTCTGGCAGCAAAATCGCCGGATAAAAATCAGCCCTTTACGTTTTTCGCCTGCTGCTCCCGTTCTCATCGACGTTATGATATCAAGATTCGCTATAAAACCCGCATTTTGGGATCAGCGGCATATGGATTGACCACCGTGGCACGCGGCAGTGCTGTGCTAGCTTTCGAGGTGACTCCGAAAATCTGGGATTTCGCGGCCAGTTGGCTGGTGACGCGTGAGGCTGGAGGGGTGATCCAGGTTCTCGATGGGAATCCTGCCTTTCCACTCTTGCCGGACACAGATTACGCCGGGAAGAGTTATCCTATATTGGCAGCGGCCACCCCCGAGCTTTGGTCTGAAGGTCAGAGGAAAATCACAATTCGGTAAACGTAAGTTCAACTTAAAGGAGTATTTAATGGAATATCGTTATCTTGGAAAATCAGGTTTACAGGTATCAGCTCTTTCATTCGGTTCATGGGTGACATTTGGTGCCCAGGCTAATGAAGACTTGGCTTTCGAATTAATGGAGACAGCTTACGAAGCTGGAGTCAACTTCTTCGACAACGCCGAAGCATACGCCGGTGGCGAGGCAGAAAAACTGATGGGCACCGTAATCAAACGGGCAGGATGGAAACGCTCTGATTTGGTGATCTCGACGAAGATCTATTGGGGTGGGCAAGGCCCCAACGATCGCGGGCTCTCGCGCAAGCATATAATCGAAGGCATAGATGCATCCCTGGCGCGCCTGGATCTGGATTACGTTGACCTGGTCTTCGCCCATCGTTCAGACTTTCATACCCCCATGGAAGAGACTGTGCGCGCTTTCAACCACATCATCGACCAGGGCAAAGCTTTCTACTGGGGCACCAGCGAGTGGAGCGCCCAGGAGATCATGGAAGCCTACGCCATCGCCCGGCGCGAACATCTCATCCCACCCTTGATGGAACAACCCCAATACCACATGTTCCACCGCGAGCGCTTCGAAGTCGAATACGCCCCGCTCTACGAAGAGATCGGTCTGGGCACCACCATCTGGAGCCCGTTGGCCAGCGGCTTGCTTACTGGAAAATACAACCAGGGAATGCCCGAGGATACCCGAGCTTCTTTGGATGGCTATGAGTGGCTGCGCAAGCGATTCGAGGATGAGGAAGCTATCAGAAATATCCAAAAAGTCGGTGAGATGATGCCCATCGCCGAAGAGTTAAGCTGCACCATGGCGCAGCTAGCCCTGGCCTGGACGTTGAAGAACCCCAACGTCAGCACCGCCATCACCGGCGCTTCCAAAGTCGAACAGGTCGTTGACAACATGAAAGCCATCGATGTGGTTGAAAAACTCACACCCGAAGTCATAGAACGCCTAGAGGCCATCCTGGACAACAAACCCAAACAGCCGACAGATTGGCGCGGCTGATCAGCATACATTTTTCAATTGACAGTATTCAGTGACCAGTTATCGTCGAATTCGGTAACTGGTCAATTTTTCCTGGTATGATATTTCGGATATGACACCATTAAGTGTTCCTCCCGCTTTCCACGTAATGACCAAGCCGCGTGGCGCTGTTTGCAACCTGGATTGTAAGTATTGCTACTTTTTGAAAAAAGAAGCCCTTTATCCAGAAAGCGACCTGCGCATGAGTGATGACATCTTGGAATCGTACACTCGCCAGTATATTGAAGCGCAGCGCGTCCCTGAGGTGACCTTTGCATGGCAGGGCGGAGAACCCACCCTGATGGGGCTGGAGTTTTTCGAGAAAGCAGTCGCCTTTCAAAAGAAATACCGCACGCCAGGGATAAAGATCATCAACGCCTTACAGACCAATGGCACAACGCTGGATGATGATTGGTGTGCTTTCTTCAAGAAAAACGACTTTCTCATCGGTCTCAGCCTTGATGGTCCCCAACCCCTGCATGACAAGTATCGCGTTGATAAGGGCAATCAGGGTTCTTTTGATCGGGTGATGAAAGGTTTGGAGCACCTAAAGAAGCACCAAGTGGAATTCAATATCCTCACCACTGTGCATGCGGGCAATGTGGAGTACCCTTTAGATGTATATCATTTCCTGTGCGATGAAGTAGGAGCTCAATTCATCCAGTTCATCCCCATCGTGGAACGCAAGAATGAAACAGGCCATCAAGAGGGCTACAAGGTCACCAAACGGTCTGTAACGGGCAAGGGCTATGGCCAATTTCTGATCGCAGTTTTTGATGAGTGGGTACGCCGAGACGTAGGTCAGGTTTTCGTGCAGATCTTTGATGTCGCCTTGGGAGCGTGGTACGGCCAGCGCGCCGGGTTGTGCATCTTCGAAGAAACTTGCGGTCTGGCATTAGCCATGGAACACAATGGTGATCTCTACTCCTGCGATCATTATGTAGAGCCACGTTATTTCTTGGGGAATATTGACGAAGAGAATCTGATCGATCTGGTAGCTGATGAAAAACAGGTCGAGTTTGGGTCAGCCAAACGCGACACCTTGCCGCGCTACTGCCGTGAATGCGAAGTTCGCTTCATCTGCAACGGAGGTTGTCCTAAAAACCACATCCGACGAACACTAGATGGTGAAGAAGGTTTGAATTACCTGTGTGAAGGGTACAGGCCCTTCTTTAACCACATCGATGAACCCATGAAAGCCATGGTGCAACTGCTGCAAATGGGCCGGCCTCCAGCGGATGTGATGCTTTTACTTGGCAAGGAATAAACCGATCTCAAGCCCAAGAAATAACGCAAACAATCACGATTGATATTTAAAATGAGATTCAAAGAAGCTCTACTTCTCATAGAAGTAGAGCTTCTATTGAAAAACAACTATTTTGCGTACGCGCAATCCATAGCGTTAGAATTGCCCCAAACCACCTCTGGATGTATAGAGATCGTAGGTATCTAAGATTTGCTGGTAGGTGTTTTCAAATTCAACTGTGGTGAAACGGCCGGGAGGTCGTTCCAAGGCCAGATCCAATGGCAAATAACCATCCCAAGAATAGGCCAGTTGAGGAAATGGCCCCCGACCGATCGTCCTGACACCCGTAACACCCCGTTTGCCAATAGCATCGACAAATTGGGCGAAGCTGGAGCTCCAAATATGGTTTTCAGGCCCATCGATAGCCACACTCATTGTTTGCAAGTTTTTAGCGGGCAACCAGCCTAAATACTTTTGGGGGACTTCTAGGAGATTCTCAATTGGGCGAATGATGATGGTCCGTTCTACACAATCGTTAACAACATCCTGGAATATAGATGGCGACCAGGGTCGGGAATCGACGATCACCAGAAAATCATCCTCATAATTTGAGCAAAGCTGTACCTGGCCGGACGAAGTCAATGCCACATATTTTTCGAATCGAGTGTGAAGACCGTGCAGCGGAATTGAGCCCCGGGGGATGAATGTGCTGAGAAGCCTGATCTTTTCGGCCAAGAAATTACCATACTGCTCTGGGGTGTAGGAAGACTCATCAATATGCTCGACAAAATGGACTCTTGATGACAAGCAGCCGTACTGATCCCAAAAGATGGAATCTACTGCTGCTAGAAAGGCTGTCAAATGAATGATCTCTAAAGATGTCTGATCCGATAGAGGTTTCTCTCTCTCCAAATAAAATTTACCGATGGTTGTAAAACTGACCTTGTGCCCATGCGACTGAAACCGAATGGGATGCACCGGGGTTTGCACTCGTTGGATCACTTCGTCAATCTGGTTGATAGTTATATCTGCTGCTGCCGCAATAATCAGGTCTGATCCGGCGATGAGGGAATCTTGTAATTGGGTATCCTCGTAATCCCAGATCATGACAGCAATTGTGTTTGTAAGCAGGGGATCTATCTCTTCCAATACGGAAAAAATCAGTGGAGCAAACAGTGGTTCCTGCCTTGAATTCTTCACCAGAATGGCGGGTATTTTTGGAGCCTCGGTATTTTTACCTCGCTGAATCAATGCGGATACTTGTGCCAGTAAGCTGATGATATGGGCGGTGCCAATCACATTTCCTGCTGCATATCCCAAGACCTGGTTTGGATATGCGGGTGAGAATGGAAAAGGCTTGTTGCGAGGTTGGGAGAATACGCTCTTAAAGATGTTGTCTGATCTCGTACGGTAGAACCTGACTCGCCCACTCAATTCACCAGGTTCTTGAAAAGCCACGAACTTGTGTTGAACCTCGCCGGGTAATTCCAGGTCAACGATCGCACCAAGCGTAGCCAGGGGCATTAGATCTAACGCGCCTAAAACAAATTGGATCATCTCTGGGGCATAGCCAGTGTAGGATGGGATGGCGCTGAGTGCAGTTTTCGTCAGGGAATCGGTTGGATCGTTAAACCGCTGGCTGAGAATCGTGAGGGCTCCTTCAAGGCGGTCGAAAAAATCTATTGGAGGGGATTCCCGCTGTTCGTGGAGCAAATCTAACAATCTGCTCCATTGAGCAGAAGAAAGCATGGGCCAGCGAGCCCCCACAGTGCCAGGTCCATCTTCATCAGTCTGCCGGCCATCTTGATAGCGTTGAACAATCCAGGGAGTCTCTGCTGTGATGATTTCCTGCTTGATCTCCTGTGGGAGCCAAAAGCCATCAAATATTTCGCCCACAGAACACCCTCACAATTGAGCGGCACAACCCGCTTCATCAAGCCGATCTTGCCGAACAATACTATTTTGGGCAATGAAGGCAGTCTGGTAACCACAGGGGCAGTCAAGTCGAGGATCATGCCACATCCCGCCGTTCACCAGTTTCACCCGGTCAGCAGTTTTGAAGAAGTTGGGGAAAAGCTGACCTCCCGCAAAGGGGTCAAGGAAGGCCAATAAGCCAGTAGCCTCGGGCTTGGGCGCAATTTCACCATTCTCATCCAGAACCACCGCGTATACCCATGGAGGCAGGTGATAGTTCCCGAACTTGCATTGGGCTGCCGCCCAATTCGCCTCAGCCATGCCATACACATCGCGGTGTGATACAGGTTGACCATCGAAAGTATGCAGCACCGTTGATAACCGCTCTCTGATTTGATCAGGCGAGTAGGGGTATGCCTCCTTTACGCCTCCTCCAGTGCCGATCATGCTCTCTGGATGGAGCTCTAGCGCTCTTCCATTCTCCCCATAACCCTTTTGAATAAGCCCTTCATAAACCGCGTCGAGTTGTATCCACCCACCAAAGAGCAGGACGGCTTTTTTTGACTCTGATAACGCTTCTAACCAACTGATGGTCTGGTTAACATAAGTATCTTTTACTCGCGTATCATTCATTCTATTCATGAATGGAAAGAGCAGCTTTTGTTCGATGACCCCCCGCAATCCTGGCTTGAACAATTGCCCGGAGCGAATGCGTACGTTATCAGGAGAAGCAGGAAATGGGATGGTAAAATGAGCTTGTGGGCCCATCCCCAGACGCTCTGTGGCCAGGCGGGCCAACCACGCCATGACGATCCTGGTTTGTTGGGGCATTATGAAGACAATTTCGTGGGCATCTTTTGTCCCCCAGAGGCGATACACAGCTAATTTATAAGCTTCGATAGCCAACTCAACGCCCTCAGCATCCCGAACCATGATGGTGGATTTCCCTGACGTGCCGCTGGAGGTACCGATCACAAAGCCCAAATCGGAAAAATTTCTTTCGATGGCCTGCAAGAAAGCTTCCAGGCTGGGGTAGCGTGACTTGAATTGGCGGAGACGCTCCTCGGGAATTTCAATGGATAAATTGCCCACCAACCACTTCAGAAACTCTTGGGGATGACTTTCGGGAAAAGGCGTTTTCAACAGGTCGATATAAGATTTGAAAACATGAGCAGTGGGCCGCAAGAGGCGCGCTAGTTCACTTTGGTCAATGGACTCCCCAACACCTTTTGATTCAACAGCTAGTCGATAAGCCTGATTGCGAGAGAAGTGCCATTGATGCGTTTCAAATACAGCGTCAAGCAACCGCTCCTGTCGCTGTTCCATTGGCATATCGAAGAAATTGATTAGTGATTGAAGCTTTTCGATATTGGAGGAGGCATCAAATAATGATCCAGTCATCGCATTTCAATTATAACCCAGCCAAGCTATCAGCTTTGAAATACGAATTGAGAAAAATACTATCAATCTCTCTG
Source organism: uncultured Anaerolineales bacterium (assembly GCA_964560795.1). GTDB lineage: Bacteria > Chloroflexota > Anaerolineae > Anaerolineales > UBA11858 > NIOZ-UU35. The sequence continues at coordinate 11,946 of CAZLNX010000095.1, forward strand.
ATGGAAAATACTGCAGACCTTGAGAAGACCCACGGCCGAGGTAATGCTGCTATTTGATTTATCATAGCAAGGTCGCTGGTCGAGTGGTAGATCCCCCAAAAATTCTACTTATCATACCTTCTGCGCTATTTCGCTTCAGGCAATGTGAAGTAGAAAACACTGCCCTTCCCCTCTATTCCCTGGCTTTCCACGCCAACTTGCCCACCCAATTTTTCTATGATTCTCTTGACAATGGATAAGCCCAAGCCATGCCCACTAAATCTGGTTTCACTCAACTGAGTGAACTCCGTAAACAAAACAGCTTGCTCATCAGGAGTAAGACCATTCCCGTTATCTTCCACCCAAAAACGGACCATACCATCATCTTGCTCCGAAGATCCAAGCACAAGCAGGGGCGGCTGGCCCCCATATTTGAGTCCATTGGTAATATAGTTCACCCACACTTCCTCAATCCAGGGAGCATACCCCAGGGCAGCATCCCAAGATTCGGGCAGAGAAATCTCACCGCTATATCGCTCCACTGTTAAGGCCAGATGTTCCACTACAGTATCTACAATCTCCCCCATATTCAGAGGCCGCAAATCTACTTGTTCCTGGCGAATTTTTGAAAGCAGGAAAAGCTCATTTATGATTCTGTCCATACGATAGCTATTATTTGAAATGCCATTTATAGACTGTTTCACTAGATCATCATCAATATCGCGAAATTCCTCTTCCAACATTCTGCTATACCCCGTGAGCGTGGCCAAAGGATTCTTGAGGTCATGTGCCACAATTCGAGCGAAGGCATCTAATTCCTTATTTTGATCTTCAAGTTGAAGGGCGCGCATTCGCTCAGCTTCAACCTGTTTACGGACAGTAATATCTCGCACATTACCTTGAACGCCAACAACATTGCCATTCTCGTCCAGGCGCGGAGTTGCACTCACGAGAGTGTGAATAACCTGTCCATCCTTGCGTTGGAGTTCGGATTCAAAGTTTATAACCAATCCCTGGTCAATAATAGCTTTTTGAAAACGATCACTGTCTTCGGGGTGAACGATCACATCAAACATTGTCATTTTAACCAGTTCGCCCTTTTTGTAACCTAGCACATCTTCACAAGCCGGACTGACATCTTTAATTTGTCCATCTAAACCAGCAATAAAGATCATATCTTTTGAGTCTTCAAATATGGTGCGGTATTTTTTCTCACTTTGCTCCAGATTGATGTTCGTTTCTTCGAGTTCAACCGATAAAGTCTCAACCCTCTCGAAAGATTTGGAGAAAAGGTTCGCCAAAAGTATTGCCTGGACAAAGATGAACGCCAAAAAACTAAAAGATGTAAACTGCTCTATTGGTAAAAAATTTGCGATATATACGGTGCTGAGAATATTTTGCAAGATGAGAGTATCAATAATGACCGCTGTCATAACAATAAGCGAGGCAAAGCCGATGTAGAATGCTCCTTCCCTCCGCTTGTAGATAATCCTCCCCAAAAAATATAAATAATATATGATCTCAAGGAGGTATACGATCTGATAGTAGGTGGATGTATAACTGAGTGTCAGCGTGTCCACAAAAACTAAGAAAAGCGTGAAACCAATCCCAAATCCAAATACCCCCCGAATAAACCAGCGATGGATATCTCTGGGATAAAGGCTCTGCAAAAATAATGCAAATAACAGCGGGGCCAGGTAGAAGGTTAAGTATTCAATTCGTAGAGAAACTGGCCAACTGATACTTGGAAAATGCAAGAGTAAAGTGCTCTGGTTGGTAACGCCGATACGTAACGTCGTCACCCAACATAGAAGTGCGAAATATAAAGTAGCCTTATTCTTCGTGCGAAAGATATAAATGAAGAAATGATATAACCCCATGAAAAATAGCGTACCAACAGAGAAAGCCTCTACGAACCAGTTTTGCAATTGATGATTGTGAATTGTCTCTGCCGAGCCTATCAAAATGCTGTTGCGGAAACCTCCCTTGCGATGGTGGAAGTTGGAAATTTGAAGAACAATATCTACCATGTCTTCATCAGGTTCAAAGAAGACGGTAATGGGTCTCTTTTCAGGAATCATTTCTTGTGGATATGTCCCAACTTGACCTCTTTGCGCCAGCAGGAATCCATCGACCCACAAAGAATAGGCACTGCCTTGCCCTTCATTATGCAACCCATACGCCTGATTTGAATCCGGTAAATACAGCATAAGATGATAGGTAGCATAGCCCTCCGGAGAGAATTTTATCCCCTCGATATCATAATCCGTCCAGACATTGGGAACTGGTACAAAGTCCGCATTGTTTAGCGTTTTAATTTGATCGGGTTCTAGCAATTCACCCCAGAAAAATCCCCATTCTCCAGCGAGTTCGATCGATCCATCTTTCTCGAAATCCCATTCACGCAGATCAATTACTCCGGCCTTTGCTTCGGGAGGTTGTCGTTGAAGGTTGGATGATTGGGCGCAGGCAGATAGAAGAAAAGATAATAGAATGATGGGAATAATTTTATAAATGGTTTTCAATATCAGTCTCATCAAGTTTTCACGAATAATCTAGAGATGCTTTCTCAGAGCCGGATTATAGCAAGGTAAAAAATATAAACACCTAATAGTTCTGTTGGTTACATGCGATTCAGTTGTTCTCCCGAGCCTACAATTATTTCAAACATACTTATAAGATTTCCAAGAATACAATTCTCGACGATTCCAGATATTCTCATACATTCATGCAGTGAAGAAGCGAATAATTACGTTTTCAAAACAACGAAAAACAGGTCGGATTGCTAGTTGGAAACCGACCTGTTTCATACTCAATATTTTTCATTTACTCAGTTCTATTCATCAACAGAATACTCTGCAAATATAACTGTGGTTTGGGTTTTTGTTTCGATTTCTTTGGCCAATTCTTGTAGTCCCTCCAAAGTGAAGAAACTTTTCTCATCAGCAGGTCTTCCCAATACAAGATGGGAGATTTGCGGATCTTTGGCAACGTCAGTAAGCTCTTCACGGAAATTGCCATGGCGAATCAGCATAGTTGATTTCACACCCTGGTTATTAGCCCGTTCAACGGCCATAAGCAGCAAGAATTCCGCCATATGTTCCATCTCACGAGTAATCACATCCCTACGGAATGCGCGTTCGGTTTTATCCATGAAATCTATATCAAAAACGAAAAGATACAGCAATTCGGCTTCCTGTTTCTTTGCCAACTCAATAGCTGCATCCTGGGTTTGATAACTTGCTTCACCACCTCGTATTGCGCAGAGTATTTTAGCCATCTCATGTCCTCCTAGAATTTCCATAAGATATACAATGAACCCAAAAACATTGAAATCAAAGCTGCGGGAAAGCCTTTCTTAATAAAACTGCGGTAGGAAATTGGGTATCCGGCACGCTTGGCGATCCCGGCGGTGATCATATTGTTGGTTGCACCGATCAAAGAGTTGTTTGCTCCCAGAGCGGATCCCATGGATAAGCCGTAATATAGGGCATTCCCTGCCCCCGGGATAGCCTGGGTAAGAAACCCAACCACAGGGAGTAGAGCGGCCGTAAGCGGGATGGTCGGCACGAGAAGACACATCAAACCCGTTCCCCAGATCACTGCCAGAATAGCAGCCAACAGGTTCCCGGCAACCAGTTTATGAATACCGACAGCAATCATGCTGATCAAGCCGACCTCCTGTACAGCCCCAACGATCATAAACAAGGCAATGAAGAAAAGCAATGTAGACCAATCAACTACTCGAAAAATCTCATCTACATCTGAGCTGACCACAACTAAAGTAACAGCCGCGCCGATCATAGCAGTCACGGCTGGTACCAGGTGGAAATGTTCACCAAAAATAAACAGCAGTAGCGTGCCAATGAAGACAATCCCGGCCTTTCGCAAAGTGTCCGGCTCGGTGATGCGGGCATTTTCTTTGAGCAGATTCAACAAATCCCGCGACTCGATCTCATCGGAGAGGCGGTAGTCAGATTTGAAGATTAGGAGAACATAGATTGTCAACACTACCTGTACAATCAGCACACCTGGAGTGAGATCGGTCAGGAAATCGGTGAAACCCAACCCTGCGTAAGAACCGATCAAGATGTTGTTTGGCGTTCCGATCAGGGTAGCTATTCCTCCTACATTGGAAGCCATCATTTCGGGGATCAATAAAGACAAAGGGTTAATCCCCAATGCCAGGGCAATCTGAATCGAGATCGGTGCGACCAACAGCATGGTGGTGACATTATCCAATAGCGCCGAGGCAACCGAAGTAAAAAGCATCAGAATCACAGCGAGAAGCCACAACTTCCCGCGCGAGATTCGGTAGGCATGATAGGCAATCCACTGGAAAATACCCGTGCGCTCTATGGTGCCTACGATGATCATCATCCCCATCACCAGGAAGATGACGTTGAAATCGACATAATCGATAGCGCGTTCAAAATCGTAAATATACAACTGATCGCCCATCAGGCTGATGATGAGCAAGAGACCAGCTCCCAACAAGGCCGCTATGGTGCTGTGTAGTCGCTCAGTAATGATCAATGCAAGAACAGCAACAAACACAAGGGTAGCACTCCAAAAGCCAACAGTTATCCGTCGCTCCATTTCGATATCAGGCACCCGTAGTGCTGTGCCATCTCGCAGCGCTTCGAGTACTTCCTCACTAGCATCCCAGGATACAGTCTGAAAATGGTGATGGGACATTTCCAGCCTCAGGTCAATCAAATCGCCTGCTGGAAAATCGAATAAAAAGACCCCATCGTGATTGGTTTCGAATTCGTAATCC
>CAZLNX010000095.1:16714-18048 GCA_964560795.1 uncultured Anaerolineales bacterium
AATTTTGGCTTCTTGAATAGACTGCCCTTGAAGATCGACCAGTCGTCCAGTTAAGGATTTTTGATCTGACTCCTGGGCTAATGCTGTCGCTGGCAAAAACAAACTGATCAGAATTATTCCAAGCAAAATCAACCACCCCATGAGCTTTTCAAATTGGGGCAACCAGCTTTCGACATTTCTCCGTAATTTGAAGTTTACGATTAGTTTGATCACGTTAATAACCACTCCGGAAATTTACCATAATTTGTCAAAGGCTCCGGGGATCCGGAGCCTCTCTCATAATTTTTATCATACTACAGAATTTTGCGCTACCAAAACATGATGCGGAATTAACGATCCATATTAGAAGAAACCTGAATATAGCCTACCGAACAATCTGGGCTAAGCGCTCCCAAGATTCTTGCTCCAAGTCGGCTATGGCAATTAGCGGCTGGGTTGTTTCAGACAAGATCCCTGCGGGGTCATCCGCGTCAAAGGCGCGCCCGAAAATAAGGGCGACTTCCTGCCAGCGATCACCAATATCTTTGAACTTATCTCCAATTTCAACTAACTCAGCGATTCCAGTGATCTTAGCAGCCTCTTTAAGATAGCGCCCATACATATAGCGGAAGATGCCGCCGCCAGTGCCGCCCATAGCATCAATAAAGACGAAGATATTGAAGCAAGTTCTTCGCAAAGCATCTGCGTCCATCGCTTCATGCCATTTGAGAACGCGTTTGGCAGCCTTGTGGATCCCTTTGACTCCAAAGTTAGAGATAGGAGGCTCCAACATTCCTGTTGAAACTTCGTGAATGGAAAGCAGCACATCTTCTTTAGTTGGAGGGTGGTATCCACCGAAATCGTAGGTGTACCAGGTATGTTTGGGTGGGAATGGCTTGAATGTCGAGCCGCGCGCCCTGGCCAAATCTTCCCGGGAAATGGGATAATGTTCCAAGTCGCGATCAGCGAGCAACACCTGTTGGGTATCGGGGTCATAACCGGAAACTACAACGGTATGGTAACCAAAGTGGTACTCCTCTCCCCCAAAGTCGAAATAGGGCAGAAAGCCCATGTCAACTCGCAGCATCACTGGTCGCTTCGCCTCTAGTAATTCTAGAAGCGTTTTCTCGGCTTTACGCGCACTGGTGGTAGAAAAAGATTCAGACTCAATCCCCAACCTGCGGCTGGCAGTGTGCTCCAAGCCTTCCTCCCCAGGCTTAACCAAGTTGACACGCCCTCCCATGAATGGATCAAGCCCCTTCTGCTGCCAATACATAAACCCCATGCCGGAGCCCAAACCTAATATACTAATCGCGAATAGGATTTGTGAGAATTAGGATGATTGAGGAGCCTGC